>NZ_DCRG01000018.1:0-111751 GCF_002325125.1 Sphingobacterium sp. UBA1498 | reverse complement strand
ATTAATTTAATTTCTTTTCTAATTCTGTTATGCGTGCCGCAAAGTAAGCATTTTTTTCTGGATATTTCAAAACTAATTTTTTGTAAACCTCTATTGCCTTTGGATATAAGCCCTGTTCCACATAGATTTTTGCAAGCGTTTCGGTAACGAGTGAGTACTGATCTTCCGAACTTTTCCTGGCTTTATTCTCTAAATCCAACTTCTCCGCTTGTAGCGGCTGAATGATAGGTTCTTCGCGAATAAACTTCTCAATGACCTTGTCAGACTTGCGCGGTATCTGAAAAGCGACTGTTGTTTTAACCTCATCACTTAATTTCGCCTCAGGCGGTTGCAAATGAAAAATATTCTCACGGATCTGTTGATCTAATAGCTGACTATCTAATTTTTCATGAATTTTAGCGACATCATCACTTGATGGCTTCATTGGGCTCAAAGGTGATTTAACGTAGGGCTGATAAGTATGAGCATACTCCAATCTTGTTTTATGTAGCCACCACAAAAAACTGTATGGCATCGTATCATCATCATAAACAGAAACATGCTCTTGACTATCATTACTTTCGTTGGCAACAGATTCCTGAGGAGCCGTGGCCACAACTGGAGACTCCTGCAAATCACCCATAGCTACATCCTGTTGATTATTCGACCGAAAATAATCTGTTGCAACTCCAACCTCAATCAAACGATTCAACTCATCCTCCTCTATTCCTCCATCGGCCGCAATTTCGACAACACGATCATCGCCAATAGATTCCTCATCCACTAATAATTCATCCGATTGCTTTATTGCTGCCGAATCTACGGCAGATTTAACATGCACAAATTCATAAAGCCAACTCGGGGAACAAGCATATAACAGCGTGGAAGATAAATTCTGAACAGTTTGATGTTTCTCAAAAACTTTACGTTCATAAACGAATCGTAAGCTCTGTGCATAAGGATATTTTTCAATCAAGGCCAAAATCAAATCTTCCTCTACCGTATCAGGGTAGTTGAGTGCTCGAAAAAAAAGCTCCTTATTGGGTAATGATACATTAAGATTCATCTTATAAATAGAGTTACCAATTAGCAAAAGCTTTATTGTATATATCTTCCGTTAACATTTGAATAATTTCCTTACCCAAAGTCTCTTCCTGTGCACTCTGAAGGTTTCCAGCGAACTCTTTAAAACGTGTAAATGGCTGTTCAAAGTCGTCCTTAGGATTAATTTTATTATGATAAGTCACTTTGACTGTGATCGTCAATCTATTCATAGCAGCACGATCAGTCCCCGCTTCAACAGCAGCAGGACTTATCGTATACTCCGTGATAAACCCCTCAAAGTTAGCGTCACCATCCTGGTTCACCTGACTCAATCGAGACTGATTACGAATACGCTCTTTAAGTGCCTCCGTAAAATTCTGACTTAATGTCGGGTAAACTAATGGAGCGATATTTTCGAAATATTGAATATTAACGGTTTTCATTCCCTCAGGAATAGACCCACCAGTAAATCCATATTTTACCCCACAACTATTCATGACAAACAAAAAGATCGTCGTGAGAAAAGTATATACTATTTTTTTTGACAACATCTGTAACCCCTAATCTAAATTTAAGTCTTTAATCTTTCTATACAAAGTTCTTTCAGAAATTCCCAGCTCTTGTGCGGCAGCTTTACGCTTACCACGGTGTTTTTTCAACGCCTTCTTGATTAAATCAGATTCCTTATCAACAAGTGATAAAGATTCCTCCACCTCTTCTGCATCCTGCAGATAGTCATCCTTTGAAACAGGATTTTTTAACACATTTGCAGCGTTTGCCGGCGAATGTATCGTCAAAGTCGGTGTTGTATAATTTTCCGGCTCCGATTTCAAGTGTGGCTCGATCTCTTGATATAATTGATTAATGTATGGAGAATTTTGATCAAATGTGCTAGAGTCAACGCCCTTCTGAATCAATTCAACCACCAGTTTTTTCAGATCAACCATATCTTTCTTCATATCAAATAAAACTTTATACAGCAAATCTCTTTCTGAAAAATCCTCCTTCCCTCCATTATTTGACGGAACTACTGCAGGAAGACTCGTCCGGGATTCATTGGGCAAATAATTTTGAAGTGTATACGCATCTACAACACGTTCTTTCTCCAAAACAGCGATTTGTTCGGCAACGTTTTTCAGTTGACGCACATTTCCAGGCCAACTATAGTTGCGTAGCATATTCTGAGCATCGTCCGTCAATTGAACGCCCGGAGTACGGTACTTTTCAGAAAAGTCCACAATAAACTTACGGAATAACAAGTTGACATCTTCAGGACGCTCACGTAAAGAGGGCACACGCAAGGGTACAGTATTTAAACGATAATAAAGATCTTCGCGAAATCTACCTTTTTGTACAGCTTCAAAAACATTCACGTTTGTAGCGGCAACTACACGCACATTTGTTTTCTGCACTTTGGATGATCCGACCCTTATATACTCACCTGATTCTAATACGCGTAACAATCGTGCTTGCGTACCCAAAGGTAACTCACCCACCTCATCTAAAAAAATCGTTCCACCGTCAACAACTTCAAAATAGCCCTTTCTAGCTTCATGTGCTCCCGTAAAAGAACCTTTTTCGTGACCAAACAACTCAGAGTCAATGGTTCCTTCTGGTATAGCCCCACAGTTGACCGCAATAAAGGGGCCATGCTTACGTGAACTCAATTGATGGATAATATGCGAAAAAACTTCTTTACCACTACCACTCTCACCTTGTATTAATACGGAAATATCAGTCGGAGCCACTTGCCGCGCAATATCAATTGCCCGATTCAACAATAGCGAATTACCGATAATTCCAAATCTATTCTTTATATCTTGGTTATCCATAAATTTCCAGTTGGAAATAAAATAATCTAAGTTAGCTTAATCAACAATTTTCCCTAACAGCGTCGCAGATGTACATGATTCAACAACGACATTCACATAATCACCTTGCTTAAATCGAGGATCTATTGGAAAGACAACTAATGCATTTTGGTCGTTACGTCCACAAAAATCAAACTCAGATCGTTTTGAAAACCCTTCAATGAGTACCTTACAGACTTTTCCAACAAATTGTTGATAACGATATAAACTATGATCGCGTTGTTTATTGATAACTTCCGTCAAGCGCCGTTTTTTAATATCTTCAGGAATATCATCTGCATATCTTTTCGCCGCCAATGTGCCCGGTCTTTCCGAATAAGCAAACATATAAGCGAAATCATACTTCACATAGTCCATCATAGAAAGTGTATCCTGATGCTCTTCTTCCGTTTCGGTGCAGAAACCAGTAATGACATCGGTAGAAATAGCACAATCCGGTATAATACGACGAATTGCATCCACACGCTCCATATACCACGCACGATCATATGTACGGTTCATCAATTCCAATACTCTGGAATTCCCAGACTGCACGGGCAAGTGAATATAATTACAGATATTTTCATGTGATGCTATCGCATACAATACCTCATCTGTAATATCTTTTGGATGAGAAGTTGAAAAACGAACACGCAGAAGTGGACTGATTTCCGCAACCATCGTAAGCAAAGTAGCAAAAGTGACAGTTTCGCTGGGAACATCGCCTTCTGCTACTGAAGCAGTATATTTATAGGAATCGACATTTTGTCCCAACAACGTAACTTCCTTATAGCCCGCATTAAAAAGATCTTGAGCTTCTTTCACAATAGAATGCGGATCACGACTACGTTCGCGACCCCGTGTGAAAGGAACCACACAGAAAGAACACATATTATCACAACCGCGCATAATTGAAATGAAAGCGGTGACGCCATTTGAATTCAAACGAACCGGATTGATATCAGCATACGTTTCCTCTCTTGATAATAAAACGTTTACGGCTTTAGCACCATCGTCAACCTGATCAATCAAATTAGGCAGATCACGATAAGCATCTGGTCCCACCACAACATCAACCAATTTTTCTTCTTCCAGAAACTTCGACTTTAGACGCTCGGCCATACAACCCAATACACCAACGATCATTCCAGGATTCTTTGCTTTAGCAGCTTCAAACTCCTTTAACCGGTTACGAACACGTTGTTCGGCATTCTCGCGGATCGAACAGGTATTAATAAAAACAACATCAGCCTCCTGATAATTCTTGGTAGTCTCAAATCCTTTATCCAACAAAATAGAAGCAACAATCTCACTATCCGAGAAATTCATCTGGCAACCGTAACTTTCAATATAAAGTTTACGTCCAGTGCTTAAAGTCGGATCCTGTTCCAATAATAATGCCTCACCCTGACGAGATTCGTCGTGTTCCTTAGTGGTATGTGTTAAATCTAGCATAGCTCGCTATTCAATAGAATATAATTTTTATTATTTAATGAAGTCAACCCGTTCAGAAATCCATAATTTGATGAATTAATTTCCAACCAATGGTTGTTTCAAAGATTACAAAGTTAGAAATTTAAATCCATATAATGACAGTTTGTCAGACAGAAATATGATTTATGATTTGTCACATTTCAGGTCTAAATGAATCACATTAGAAATTTTTACCCACTTTATTCCAAAAAAAAAAGCGTTGAGTTTATCAACGCTTTTTTATGATTAAACATCAAATAGAACAAATCGGAAAGACGAACGTCTTAAATCGAGTTATTGTCCTGCTTGTTGCTTCGCTTCTTTTTTCATTTGATCGCCCGCTACGATGACGATCTCGACCCGACGGTTTTGTGCACGTCCAGCTTCTGTATCATTACTTGCAATTGGTTCAGAGAAATTTCTGCCTTCAGTACGGATACGTGATGAAGCCAAACCTTTAGATACTGCAAAAGCACGCACTGAATTCGCACGGTCCAAAGACACTTTTTCATTTGCAGCCAGTGAACCTACATTATCGGTATGTCCGATTACCAAAATTTCAGTACCCTGCTCTTTATTCAGTGTAGTTACCAAATTAGCAATATTATCTTTGGCAGACGCTTTAAGGTCTGATTTATTAAAGTCAAATAAAATACCTGAATCAAACTTAACAACGATACCCTCTGCAGATTGCGTAACTTCGGCTCCTTCAACAGTTTTAGAAATCTCAGCTGCTTGCTTATCCATTTTTTTACCAATCAATACACCAGCAGCGCCACCGATTGCAGCACCGGCCAAAGTACCAATTGCCGTATTACCGGCTTTCCCACCGATTAATGCACCTAATGCACCCCCGGCAACACCACCAATGACTCCGCCTTTAGTGGCATTATTCGTATTTTGGATGGTAGAACAACTTCCAAATAACATAGCTGAGGTTGCAACTGTCAAACCAAATACAGCCAATTTTCTATTCATTTTCATATGTATGCGATCTAAGACTTTATATTTAAACTAATACAGCTCTACTAAAATCAAACTAAGTGCCAAAAGATATTTTTATCAACTTTTTTGTTACCAAACGAGGAAAAAAGCGCTATTAAACTTCCTCCATGCAGTCAAAACGCTACAGTATCTACTCATATTTATTTAAAATAGAACATGAGCACGAGCATAAACTGTTCTACTTCTCCTGTGTCTTCACTTCAATATCTGGCAATAATGAACCTTTAGGTCTCCCCTTTGCATCAAAATCTTCCATCGACTGTTGCACGTAATGCATCAGATCGTATTGTCCCCAATGTTCAGCGAGATCAAAAGATGGGCGATAACGTATCATAAAAGCATCCAGCTCAGCACTATCCAGTTTCGTTAGATTCTTAACAGCTTCACGGGAAAAAATACGGTCAACTTGCAACTCCTCTTTCTCTCTATCCATGAATCGTCCAAAGCGCTTTGCGTTTTTAGCCTCTCGCCCAAAAAGATTATAAAGTGCTGTGGCAGGGCTACCCAAATAAGTTCCAAACTTATTTTTACCGCCATTATAAACACCCTTTTTGGAATAGTTATTCATAGCATCGTTTAATTCAGCTTCTTTCGTCTTCCTTTCAACAATGACAGTCTCCAATCGTATGCCCTCTTGCAATTCCACATAAAACTCATTCAAATTGGTTAACACGGTTTTTACAGGGGAATAACCCACTTTAGTGAAAGACAACGAATCTCCTACTGATGCATCGATAGTAAAAACACCAAAAGAATTGGTCAGCGTTGATCTGTGCGTACGGAGATTAATTACCACCGCATCTCCAATGCGATTACCGTTACCCTTTTGTAAAACCATACCCGAAACCTTCTGCTGTTGCTGAGCAGTAGCGCCGAAATAGGTAAATAAAAGTAAAAAAAAACTTACTATCTGTATCTGTAATATTTTCATCCTATTAGCTCTCTTCAATTATCCCGATTAGTTTTAGCGTGTAGCAGCAGTTCATTGAATCCAATAGCGCATGATCAAGATCGCATGCACACTTATTTTCAATCGTACAATATTGTAATTTACACGATACCTATTGGCTAAAATTAATAATAGTTGGACACTTGTACTGTTAAAAAAGTTTAAATATTCTTATGTCCGCTACTTGTAAGGATAAAAAACAAAATTGGCCCCCTCCGCAACGACAACAAACAGACACATAAAATCTTTAGCAGGTTTATAGTTCTGAATGAAGGACGATTTGCGATCCTCCTGTATGATATCCATCGAAACGAACTCTTCCAATGTAGACGCATTAATTGTCCATTTTGTATCCAGCTCTTTGCGATCCAATATAACCTCTCCAACAGAGACTTCATGCTGATGAGCTATAAAAATGGGATATTCAGAATACCCTTCTTCCACGATTTCTAACGCTACCTCGCGGATTGATTCACTATAAAAATCGAGATCGACCTGCAGGCTCTTTAATGGACTTTGTCCTGTAGATGTTGTATTTTCTTCTCTTGCAGACCCTGCAAATAAATCTTCTACTTCCATAATGGTACAATTACTTTTTCAACTCCAATAAGACGACATTCTCAACATGTTGCGTATGCGGAAACATATCCACCGGTTTAATATGCTTTACCTCATATTTCTCCGCTAACAACAAAAGATCTCTCGCTTGCGTCGCAGCATTACAACTCACATATACGATACGCGGAGATTCCATTTCCAACAAACGTGCCACAACATCGGCATGCATTCCTGCACGTGGCGGGTCTGTAATCACTACATCAGGTTTACCATGTTCGGCAATGAAGGAAGGGGTCAAAACATCCTTCATATCTCCAGCATAGAACTTTGTATTCGTAATATTATTGATGGACGAATTGACTTGTGCATCTTCAATAGCTGTAGGAACGTACTCTACACCCACTACTTCTCGAGCTTGCTTAGCAACAAAATTTGCTATCGTACCAGCACCCGTATACAAATCATATACCAATTCATCGCCATTCAGACCAGCAAAATCACGGGTGATTTTATATAACTCGTAAGCTTGTGCAGAATTCGTTTGATAGAAAGATTTAGGTCCAACTTTATACCGTAATCCTTCCATCTCCTCATAAATAAAATCACGCCCCGCGTAGATATGGATATCTTGGTCAAAGATCGTATCATTGCGTTTCTGATTGACAATATATAATAGCGAAGTGATTTGTGGGAACTTTTCTTTGACATCATTCATCAGCAATTCTACCTGCCCCTCTTCTGGATAAGCAAAAACAACGATCACCATCATCTCGCCAGTAGAAGAAATACGGATAATCAAATTACGCAAAACACCTGTATGCTCACGCAAATCGTAGAACGTAATGCCTTGGCCAAGTGCAAAATCACGAATTGAATTGCGAATTTCATTTGAAGGGTCTTCTTGCAGATAGCAATGATCAATATCTAAAATTTTATCAAAACGTCCCGGCACGTGAAATCCCAAAGCATTCATTTCCAATACAGACGCATCTTCATCCACAGAAGTCAACCACTTTTTGTTTGAAAAAGTGTACTCTAATTTATTCCTATAATATTCTGTTTGCACCGAGCCTAATATACGTTCCATAGCAGAGGTATCCACCTTCCCAATACGCGATAAAGCATTATCGACAGACTGTTGTTTAAATTTCAATTGAGCATCATATGTCATATGTTGCCACTTACATCCGCCACAAACTCCAAAGTGCTCACAAAAAGGATTTACACGATAAGACGAGGCCTCTTTTAAAGCAGTTACACGAGCCTCTGCAAAATTCTTTTTCTTGCGCATAAGCTCCACGTCAACAACATCTCCCGGAACAGCTTTTTCAACAAACAAAACCAAATCTTCGGTTTTTCCAACACCTCTACCCTCTTCGGCAATATCAATGATGGCAATATCTTTCAAGAACTTTTTATCTTGTGGAATTCTTCTACTCATAGGATGCAAAAATACAATTTTTATAACGATTTTTCACCTGCACAAATTATTTATAAGCATTGATTATCACGACTATAAAGGAACTCTTCACGTGCTATCGGCTTCGTACAGACTATAATAGCGCAATCGAATATCTACAAACGTAAATATGAAAAAAAGCAAATCACAAGAAAGAAAAAACATTGAAAGAGGAGAGTCCCGGCCATTGGAACAAGAATGACAGCGTTAAAGGGAACTTATTGAACAGTTGCCTGAACAAGGTAAGGCAGGATTTCCTTCTGAAAGGAAATAAAATTTTTACGCACATCAGCATCCGAAACCGCAGTAAACGCAAATGAAAATACAATACTTTTACTGGATTTAATCAGAAAGGTTAACTTTTCTTCACTAATCGCTTCATTAATTTTTTCATTTTGAATGAATGTACTTAAGAGCAGAAACTCCAAATCTTCAGAAAGGGTTTTTAGGTATTCCTGAGCATTCGCAGACTCCCGAATAAACTCCCATCCGATCAACTCATTGCAAACGGTGTAGGTTAGTCGGCTTACCCGCAAAATCGTAAAACCCAAAAAAGAAGCCATATCATCTTCATATTTGGTCGTTTTTAAAATATCCTGCAAGCTCGCGCGAAGATAATCCATCAAGATGGCATGCAAAATCATTTCTTTGCTATCAAAATATTTGTACACAGTAGCTTTTGCTATCTTGGCCTTTTTCGCCAAAGTATTCACACTGGTTTTATGATAACCATTTTGACGAAAAAGCTCTCGTGCCGTTCTTTTTATTGATTCAATGATATGATCTGGTTCCATGTAATTTTATAATAGGCATATCGAATTTCAGCGACAAGATCAAAGACTAAAAAGCATCACATTATTCCCAGACTTCGTCATAATGGAGAATAATATGATGCAATAATTGTTTTTGAACATTAATTTATATTAATTCCGTCTCAAATTGCGACAAGAAACGGGTATCGTTCTCAGAGAAAAGACGCAAGTCCTTAATTACATATTTCAGATTAGTGATACGTTCAATACCCATACCAAATGCAAAGCCAGCGTATTTTTTACTATCAATACCACAATTGTCAAGAACATTAGGATCCACCATACCACAACCTAAAATCTCTACCCAGCCAGAGTATTTACACAAATTACATCCAGCACCTTTACAAATGGTACAAGAAATATCCATTTCTGCTGAAGGCTCCGTAAAAGGGAAATATGAAGGACGGAAACGTACTTTAGTACCTTCCCCGTACATTTCTTGGACAAAATGATATAAGGTTTGTTTCAGATCAGCAAAAGAAACATTTTCGTCTACATACAAACCTTCCACCTGATGAAAGAAACAGTGTGCACGGGCCGAAATAGCCTCATTTCTATAAACACGACCGGGCATAATGGCACGGAATGGAGGTTTGCCAGCTTCCATTAAACGTACCTGAACGGAAGAAGTATGCGTTCTTAAAGTAATATCATTACCTTCCTGTTTCTTGATAAAGAAAGTATCTTGCATATCACGCGCAGGATGCTCGGGAGGGAAATTCAACGCCGAGAAGTTGTGCCAGTCATCTTCGATTTCTGGACCTTCCGAAACAATAAAACCTAATTTCTTGAAAATTTCAACAATTTCTTTACGAACCAGGGAGATTGGATGTCTAGATCCTAGCTGAAATCCCTGCCCCGGTAATGTTAAATCGCCCTCAAGCTGTTCGGATTTTTGCTTCTCTCCAAGTCCGAATTTTTCTTGTGCTTCCTTAAACGTATTTTCTGCCAACTGCTTAAATTCGTTCAACACTTTACCCAAAGTACGTTTCTCTTCAGGTGTAACGGTTTTGAATTCATCAAAAAGATTCTTCACAATCCCTTTTGAAACCAAAAACCTCAATCTGAAATTTTCTACATCGGCTGAAGAAGTCGGCGAAAACGCCTTAATTTCCTCAGTATACTGCGTAATTCTATCTTGCAACATAATTAGAGCAAACATAGCCAAAATTTCGTCGAAAAAGAAATTTTGGGCATTCGCCGATCATGAACAAAAACATCAATTTAGACAACTAAAAAACGAACTGCAGCCAATTACGCGGTACGAGTAGTCAAAAATGTCCAATAAACAAAAAAGCAGACTCATTTGCCTGCTATTCTAACTATCATCGATTGATTACCAAAGTCAAGTTTTTACATAACCATAACTTATTACAGATTAAAATGGTAACGGATTATCCTCTTGGTCATTTTCGGTAAAATCAACTTCAACTTCTTTATCTTCCGCTTTTTGTGCTTGCGTATTGGGTGTATTGCCCGCACCTGCACCAGTGTTCGGCTCAAAATCTGATTTACGACCTAAAAGTGTAAAAGTTTCTGCAACGACCTCCGTAGCGTATCGTCTAATACCTTCCTTATCCTCATAAGTACGCGTCCTTAATCGGCCTTCAATATAAACTAACTTCCCCTTTGTTAGATATTTCACAGCCACGTCAGCCAGACCTCGCCACATAACAATATTGTGCCATTCGGTTTGCTCCACCCTTTTTCCATCTTTATTATAGGTTTCTGATGTTGCCAATGGAAAACTGGCAACAGAGACATTGCCTTCTAAATAACGAATTTCGGGATCTTTTCCAAGATGTCCCACTAAAATGACTTTGTTAACTCCTGACATAATTTAAAAGCATAAATGGTTAAAAATTTGACCTTTCCAAAAAAGTAAAGATCAACTTGTGTTTAGCTAATTTATCTAAATCTTTTAGAATTACATAATCCCAATTTGATTTTTTTTGAATTAAATCTCCTTTTAACCGCACTTCAAAAAATGTGGCATAAATATTCTGATGGCTTAAAATATGCTTAGTCTGCTGCTGCAAGATGCTCAGGTCAGCATCTTTCCCAAAATAAGACACAAACCACTCATCGTTCAGAATATCAACAATATCCATCGTATGATCTGATTCCAGGAGTGGAAACTCATACAGATTCTGCCAAACATCACCTTCACCGCGTTTAGACATCAGAAGACGATTGCTATCCTTTAAAATAAAATAATTGAAATATCTATCTCTGCTTCCTTTGCCTTTAAGCTTTACAGGCAATTGATTGACCTCGCCGCGTGTAAAGGCATAGCATGAAAGACGAAACATGCATTGCTCACAAAGCGGTTGCTTAGGCTTACAATGGATCGCACCAAAATCCATAATAGCCTGATTATATTGGGCCGGATGATTTTGATCCAGATTTTCTTTCGCTATCGCAGCGAAAACCTTTTTCCCTTCCGTTGAATTAATGGGAGTTTCTATTCCATAATAGCGTGCAAGTACACGAAACACGTTTCCGTCTAAAACTGCCTGGGCCTCATTATTAGCAAAAGAAGATATTGCTGCAGCAGTATATTCCCCTACACCAGGAAGGCTTAGTAAGGTCTTATAATCCACTGGAAAAATCCCATTGAATTGATCCCGGACAATTCGAGCCGCTTTATGCATATTCCGCCCCCTGGAGTAATATCCCAAACCTTGCCAGAGGTGAAGAATGTCGTCTTCATCCGCATTTGCAAAATCTACTACAGTATTGAATCGCTCCACAAAACGATAGTAGTACGGCATGCCCTGCTCCACCCGCGTCTGTTGCAGAATAATCTCCGAAAGCCATATTTTATACGCATCATGTGTTTCTCTCCATGGTAAATCTCGCTTATGCTCCTGATACCATGCCTGCAATTCTTCACCAAATATCATAGCCACAAAAATGCATAATTTTTGCCTATTCCAAGCATTACCTCATCCCAAGGTTTCTCTTACTATATTAATTTATCCACAATAGCGAAGGTTTCTAAAAATGGATAGACACATGGAAGGGAAGACTTGGAGAATTTTTCCTATATTGACGCCAAAGGGAAGTTTATCAAAATATGAAGAGTAATTCGCAGACATTTCACTTGTCGACATTGCACCGTGGAAAATACATGTTTATATTGTTGACTTCAATCCTGCTCATTGGAATAGGCATGTCTAAAGTTCCGGTACAGGAAATCATCAAGATTATTATCGCTCTTTTAATGATCCCTTTTGCCTTATACTTGGCTATTAAGTGTTCGACATTATCGTCGACATGGATTTTGGAAGAAGAAGTACTCCGCATCAGCAATGCCAAGAAAACAGTCGTTTTTCCTTTAAGCAGTATTTCATATATCCGAAATCTGAAGCGCTCTGGCGGCAACCTCATTATTATCCACCCGGTCAAAGGCCCGGCTTTTCGAACATGGCGCAACAAATTGTTCCAAAAGGAAGATGATCTTCCACTGTTGAGCGAGGCGCTGAGGGCAGCCGATATCGAATATTACGACCTATAAATTCTTTGTTCCTTCAGTAACATTTGTTACAGGCTTTTGCAAAGGCAGTATGTACCTTTGTAACATCACTTAAGAACATTGTTATGTTATTGGAATACATCAAACAACCGTGGCCCTGGTATATTTCAGGTCCTTTAATTGCACTGGTCATGTACCTTCTGCTCAAACAGGGTAAGGATTTTGGCATGTCCAACAATTTACGTACAATGTGCACTGTACTAGGTGCAGGCAAAACTTCATCTTTTTTTAGGTTCGACTGGAAGACACAATCCTGGAATCTTCTGCTGGTACTCGGAACCGTTATCGGAGGTTTTATCGCACATTATTTCCTCGACGACGGCACACCAACACAAATCCATGCGAAAAGTGTGGCAGATCTGAAAGAACTGGGTATTATCGACCATATACAAGGTTACCTCCCCGAATCCATTTTTGTTTTTAACGGATCTCTGTTTCAATTCCTAATTTTAAGTATCGGCGGCATATTAATCGGCTTTGGAACGCGGTATGCTGGCGGCTGCTCTTCTGGACATGCCATTTCAGGACTCAGCAACTTCCAGATTCCATCGTTGATCGCTGTAATCGGCTTCTTCCTAGGTGGAATAATCATGATCCATTTTTTATTTCCCTTAATCTTTGCATAAAATGAAAGCATTAAAATTCATATTAATAGGCATATTATTTGGCATTATCTTATATAAGTCGGAAGCGGCATCATGGTATAGAATATACGAAATGTTTCAATTTCGCTCCTTTCACATGTATGGTATCATTGGAACAGCGCTAACAACAGCCATTATTATTGTACAGATCATTAAAAGGAAACAAATTAAGGACAGCCACGGAGCGCACATCACCTTTGCAGATAAAGATAAAAGCATTACCCGGTATCTGGTGGGCGGCACAATCTTTGGTTTGGGCTGGGCGCTGACTGGTGCTTGCCCAGGCCCCATGTTTGCTTTAATCGGAGCCGGTTACTGGACGATTGGCATTGTACTATTGTTTGCCTTATTGGGTACATGGATTTACGGTATCTTGCGCAACAAATTGCCCCATTAACCTACAGGTAGTCTACTATTTTGAAAGCCCACGCCATCAAAAATTAAATTTTTAGCAACAGAAAATGGAATTAATATTTATAGCTGGATTTACATTAGCTGTCGTCGTTGGGCTATCGATGGGCCTAATGGGTAGCGGCGGAAGCATCCTAACACTCCCCATATTTGTCTATATCTTCCATATTGAACCTCAATATGCATTGGACTATTCGCTGTTTTCCATTGGAATATTAGCCTTGGTCGGATCAATTTATCCGTTAAAAAAGAGGGAAATTGACTTGAAAACCACAACTATTTTTCTACTTCCCTCGCTAATTTCAGTCTATTTCACCAAGCGCTATCTTCTCGTTTCTATACCCGAGTCATTCAACATCGGGAGTATGGAGATTTCCAGAAACCATATCATCATGCTATTGTTCGCAATCGTGATATTAATTTCTGCGACTGCGATGGTACGAAGACAAAAACAGGTACAGAACGCAACATTCAAGGGTAGACCTGCACAAATTTTCAATGTTATCTTTGTCGGCTCACTGGTTGGCATTATGACGGGCTTGGTCGGTGCAGGAGGTGGATTCATTATTGTACCAGCCCTAGTATTACTTTTAGGGATTCCACTGAAGCAGGCTATTGCCACTTCTCTGTTCATTATTGGATTAAACGCGTCATTCGGCTTCATCGCGAATTATCATTTCTTACAACATATGAATTGGTTTATATTAGTAACCTTTACATTAATCACATTAATAGGCCTCCAAATTGGTTCCAAATGGAAAGATAAATTAGATGCCGCTAAATTGAAAGGTATTTTTGGATATTTTTTAATTAGCATCGGCATCCTAATCTTTGCTTTCGAATTCATGCAATTTGTAAATCATTAAAATCACACGTTATGTTTTTTCAACACATTTTTGAATCATCTCTTGCTCATTCGAGTTATATCATTGGCTGTCAGGCAAAAGGAGTAGCTATTGTTATTGATCCCAAAAGAGATGTAGATACCTATCTTGAGATTGCACAAAAGAATAATCTGATCATAACGCATATTGCGGAAACACATATCCATGCCGATTACCTATCAGGCACACTGGAATTGGCCGCATTAACAGGTGCCCAACCTTATTTATCCGATGAAGGTGGGGCAGACTGGCAATACGCATTTCCACATAAAGGATTAAAAGATGGCGATCAATTTCAAGTTGGAAACCTTATTTTCAAGGTTATCCATACTCCCGGACATACACCTGAGAGTATTAGTTTTCTACTGGTCGATACACCGGCAACGATGGAACCTGTTATGATTTTTACTGGTGACTTTGTATTTGTTGGCGACATTGGCCGCCCTGATCTATTGGAAAATGCGGCTGGAATGATCGGAACCAAAGAGATTGGAGCACAGCAAATGTACCGTTCGTTGCAACATTTCTTGACTTTACCCGATCATATTCAGGTATGGCCTGCTCATGGCGCCGGATCCGCCTGTGGAAAGGCACTCGGCGCCGTCCCCAGTTCGACCGTTGGATATGAGAAAATACGGAATTGGGCACTTCAATACCAAAACAATGAACGAGCTTTTGTAGATGAGCTTTTATCAGGACAACCCGAGCCACCACGCTACTTTGCCATGATGAAAAAACTCAACAAAATAGTGCGGCCGTTACAGACAGAAGTACCTCGATACAACAGGTTAACGAATGATGCCTTTCTGGATTTATACCACGAAGGAACAACAATCATTGATACACGACACAAGTCCGACTTTGCAAAGGGATATCTGCCAGGTAGCGTCAATATTCAAAACAACAAGACTTTTAATACATGGGCAGGCTGGATACTTAATTACTCCGATCCTTTTATACTCATTGTAGAAGAAAACCAATTGGACGACGTTGCACGTAAACTTATGCGCATCGGATTGGATCACGTTACCGGATATATTACACCGGATGCAATCCCCAGTTTAGACATCGCATTAGCGCATCAACAGCTCATCGGGTTTGAAGAAATGAAGAGCGCTTTGGACAAATCTGACACGCAAATTCTAGACGTGCGCAATGCCAGTGAGTTCGCAGAGGGCCATTTACCGAATGCAACACATCTCTTTGTTGGAACAATTGAGGACAACCTCAGCAAAGTGGACCAAAGTAAACAGCTGTATCTCCACTGTCAATCGGGAGACCGGGCAACCATAGCGGCATCGATATTGGCGAAAAATGGTATTAAGGAAGTCAAAATTTATAGCCCTTCTATTAACGAATGGAAATCAAAGGGCGGTATTCTTGTTGCCGACTCATTCGCTCCTTATTCGTAACTGGTTCGGAGTTCCCCCACTGTTCGCCCACCTTGCGCCCACTGTGCGTCCACCTAATAAGTGGGCGCACAGTGGGCGCAAGGTGGAGAAAACGAGTACGCAAGGCGAACAAGGGGCGAACAAAAGGCGAAGCAGAGCCGAAAGGCACCCGAATAGATTACCTTTCCAACTAGTCTACAAACTATTTCTGTTTATTCGCAAGAACTCAATCACCTCATCCTTCTTTTCTTCCAGCTTGCCTTTCTTTTCCGTAAATTGATGATTATAGATGGTCAAATATTGATGGTCGTCCGTTTCAGATTCATATAATTCAGCGGTAGCAAAAGAGAGATGTTCTTCTTCTTCCGATAGATAGTCGTATACATAGGCAAAATCATGGTTGCCCAACGAGCTGACTACGGTATCTTTATCAGCCACATACTTTAACCTTCCCGGCAAAGCGCGTTTATTCATCCATACTTCGTCTTTTTCAGAAAATGGATAGATAGTGATGCCGCGGAAAGCCATAATGATTGGAGTAATCAAAATAATACCCATTTCAATAGCCCACACGGCCCACAACATACCGCCCGAAACCGGGCTCTTTTTCAGGGTAAACGTACCTACTTCATTTAAACCTTGCATCGCTTCCCAAATAAATGTCGGGTGTAAGAAAAAAGCTTTAAAACCTTCAAGATTAAAAGACGATTTTACCCAGGTATCTCCGCCCATTGTTCCTTCCGCATTGTACATTAATGATACAAACAGAGCCCACTGTGCATAAAAGGCTAAAATGGCGATCAATAATGTGATCAAAATGGCTACCCCCCTATTCCTTAATTTCCATTGTTTGAAACAAAAATTCAGCACATAGAATATTCCAGCACCAAAACCTAAGGTAATAAATACATTAAAGTAAATAATGGGTATAAACCATTGTAAAGCAATGTAAACAATAGCCAATACAATGGCACCCAAAGTACCTAGTATCAGGGAGCCAATAATAGCCAACGCAGGAGACTTTCCAGAGGGCTTATAATATAGATTATCCATAAATAAAAAGTAAAATTGATTTTAACTCAATAAATAAATCCCATAACCAAAACCAAGCCAATTCCACATCCAATGGTAGATTTTCGTCAAGATTTGATGACATTAGCGTCATCAAGCACCTATAAGCGCCATTTATTGAGACAATTTTGTAAGTTTGAGACATGAAAATTAAAATTATATCCTTTTTTACACTTGCATGTGTATTCAATATTTGGGGGGCAGTAGTGAAGGCCCAAAGGAAAGGATTCTGGCAACAGAAAGTTGACTACAAAATGGACGTCAACGTGGATGAAAAAGCATATCAATACGATGGAAAAATGATCTTGAAGTATAGCAATAATTCAGGTCAGTCCCTAAAAAAGGTCTATTTCCATCTATACTTCAATGCTTTTCAACCAGGATCGATGATGGATTATCGCTTAAAAAACATCAGTGATCCCGACAAGCGCATGGTGATCAATGTAGGTACGAAAGAAAAACCAATATATCAAAGCCGTATCGGAGAGCTCCAAACCAATCAAATAGGTTATCAAAAAATCAAAAGCTTAACAATGAATGGGGCTCATACCTCATTTAAAATTGATGGGACCATCTTGGAGGTCACTCTACCGTCGGTTATACAAGATGGCGAAACAGCCCGTTTTGACATGGAGTGGACCGCTCAAGTGCCAGAACAAATCCGAAGAACTGGCCGAAATTCTGCCGAAGGAGTAGCACTCTCTATGGCGCAATGGTATCCAAAAATGGCTCAATTTGATGAATTCGGCTGGCATTTAGATGAATATACAGGCCGTGAATTCATTGCTCCCTTTGGTAATTTCGATGTGACCATACGGCTCAACAAAAATTATGTAGTCGGTGCATCAGGTGTCCTTCAGAACCCAGCAGAAGTAAAAGGTTATCAACCGAAAGCAAAGATAAAACTAGACGGCAATAAAGCTACCTGGCATTATAAGGCCCAAAATATCCATGACTTTGTATGGGCCGCGGATCCCAAGTTTGTCGTAGATTCAGCTTCAAGTAAAAACGGAATAAAAGTGTATACCGTATTTTTGCCAACCGACAAAGAAGTGATATCCAATTGGAAAACAGCGATAGGTCTATCCACCGAATTCTTCGATTTCTGTAGTGCAAAGTTTGGAAAATACCCTTGGCCAACATATACCATTATTCAAGGTGGCGATGGGGGAATGGAGTATGGTACCGCTACGCTGATCACCGGTGGACGCAATCTAAAAAGCCTTGTTGGTGTAATATTCCACGAATCAGCACACTCTTGGTACCAGCAATTATTTGGAATCAACGAAACTGTAGATGAGTGGTTTGATGAAGGCTTTACCTCCTATGTCGAAGAGCTTGCCATGCAGCATATCTTTGAAAAAAGAGGAGCCATAGCATCCAACCCGCAAATTGCAGCTTACCGTGGTTATTACAAATTAGCGCTTTCTGGTAAAGAAGAACCGATGAGCTTATTGGCCGATTATTATAACACCAATTATGGATACAGCAACGAAGCATACAACAAAGGTGCTGTACTTGCAGAGCAGCTGGGTTATATTATTGGACAGGAAAACTTAGAGAAAACCTTTCTGAAGTTTTATGATCTCTGGAAGTTTAAACATCCGACCCCTAATGATTTCAAACGCGTTGCTGAAGAAGTTTCGGGGATCAACCTGAAATGGTATTTCAACCTGTTTATCAATACCACCCGTCAAATCGATTACGCCATTGAAAAAGTAACAGATAAAGAAATTCTTTTGGCTAACAAGTCTAATTTCGCCATGCCACTGGATGTTCTCGTAGAATACACCGATGGAAGCAAGGAACTCTTTTATATCCCTTTGCGTGAAATGCGTGGAGAAAAACCGGAAGAACATTTTGACATTTACAAAGGTGTTAAAAGAACCGTGCTCGAAGACTGGTTCTGGACTAAACCCGATTATACCATTCCGCTATCAAAGACACCAAAAGCAGTAACAATTGATCCTTCACTGCGCTTGGCAGATGTAGAATCGTCAAATAACACCTTTAGCAAATAACGAAACACAGGCTATCGCAGCATAAAGGACAAAAAACAGCTTCCAATCCAAGTATATTCAATACGGTTTGGAAGCTGTTTTTTTATTTTGGACACTTTCGTCGCAAATTGGATACCCATTATCGCAAATCCCTCTTGCTTGGCTGCCCGTGATGGAAGTCATAAAATATTCATCCTATGCTAAAGCCAATACATGGATGGCTACTTTTAAGGGCTATCCAGTGAAATACAACACGTATTGCGCCGACAAGAGCCTATAGGAGAAGAAATCATACGAATAAAGAGCCAAGTTGATTAGGTCTTGGTATATTTGTACCTATGATTTATGTCCATATCCCATTCTGTAAACAGGCTTGCCATTATTGCGATTTCCATTTTAGCACTTCACTTCAGTACAAAAGCGAGATGATCAATGCTATAAAACGGGAAATTGCGCTTAGAGCAGTGTATTTGGAAGACAAAGAGATCGAGTCTATCTATTTTGGCGGCGGCACACCGTCCTTATTGGAAGCGGATGAGATCGCGCGGATCATCGAGACGATCGCGAAGCATTTTGATATTGCAGATCACGCTGAAATTACACTAGAAGCCAATCCAGACGATCTAAATGCCGCCAAAGTAAACAGTCTGCGGAATACAGCAATCAATCGATTCAGCATAGGTATACAATCATTCTTTGAGGAAGATCTCAAATGGATGAACAGAGCGCATAATCAACAGGAAGCAGTCGCATCGATAATGCGTGTGCAAGATGCAGGCTTTGAAAATATTACCTGTGACCTTATTTATGGCTATCCGTTATTGACAACGGAAAAATGGCGTCATAATATGCAACAACTGATTGACTTTGAAATTCCTCATATTTCTTCCTACTCCATGACTGTGGAAAAGAAAACAGCATTAGATCACTTTATAAATAAAGGGATAACTCCAGCCATAGATTCTGATCAGGCAGCTGATCAGATGAGTCTTCTTATTCATACCTTGAAATCCGCGGGATATGAGCAGTACGAAATTTCCAATTTTGCAATAAACGGCTGTTATGCTCGTCACAATACAAATTATTGGAAAGGCAAACATTATCTTGGCATCGGCCCTTCAGCTCATTCATTCAATGGAACTTCAAGGTCCTGGAATGTTTCTAATAATGCTAAATATATGACATCCATTAATCTAGACCAACTTCCCCTGGAAATTGAGGAGCTTTCCACGCTTGACCAGATCAATGAAAATATCATGACATCGTTGCGAACCATGTGGGGACTAGATCTAATTGCACTGGAAAGTAAGTTTGGACGATCCGTTAAAGATCGCGTCTTAAAAGAAGCTGAACCATTTATAGCAGCGAAGAATCTTATTTTGGAGCCAAACAACTTACGTTTAACAGATGCGGGCAAATTAATGGCCGATCGCATCATGTCTGATTTATTTATAATAGAAGATTAGCAAATAAAGATATTATATTTTATAAAATCATTAATACAAAAAGCGATTTAGCGCTAAAAATTGTGAAAATGGAAATTTAAGACAGTTTTCTACCTACTTTGTCCTATGTTTGTAACATAATCTATTATAAAATTATTATGTCACACAAGCCATCTTTTGACTTAGAGATCAAAAGTTACAGAGAGCAACATAATGCTGCCGTAAACTTAATTCAAATTGTCAGCAACCTGTGGTATAACCACGCCGTAGAGCTCGTATTCTTTCGAAATCGACTCTTTGATGCAAAACCGAGTGCTATCCTAAACCTGATTCAGGAAAGTGCCCTGCTTACCGACGAGCCGGTCGACATTCTTGACACACTGCAAATCGCACAGCTATTGGAAAAATCGCCACTTTCTCCCGCTCGTATTGACCTTGGGAAACTCACTTTACAGGCCAAGAAAAAAACCTTTTCCGCTAATGACCTACACAATTTCATTACTGCGGAGTTACAGGACATGCATCAACAGGAGAAATTAAAGCCACGTGATGTGGTGCTTTATGGCTTTGGTCGTATCGGTCGCTTACTGGCCCGCGAACTTATGCTTAACACCGGTGCGGGACAGCAGCTTCGTCTCCGCGCCATTGTAACTCGCGACGTCAATGATAGCAAATCGATTCTGAAAAGAGCGGCACTATTAAAAACGGATTCCATACACGGTGCATTCGAAGGCGATGTGCAGGCCGATATAGCAAATCCGGCACTCGTCATCAATGGAATTACCGTCCATCTGATCTCCGCAAAACAACCCGAGGATATTGATTACACAATCTATGGTATAGAAAATGCTTTAATCATCGACAATACAGGGGCTTTTCGCGATGCGCAGGAACTTAGTCGCCACCTGAAATCCAAAGGCGCCGAACAAGTATTATTAACAGCTCCCGGGAAAGGGGTCCCAAATATCGTATATGCGGTCAACGAAAATGATAGCGATTTGCAAAAACATAAGATCTTTTCCGCGGCCTCTTGTACCACTAATGCGATATCTCCCATTTTAGCTGTACTTGAAAATACAATAGGAATAGATAGAGGGCATATTGAAACCATACACTCCTATACCAACGACCAGAATCTTGTCGACAATATGCACAAGAAATCCAGGCGGGGCCGGGCCGCCGCACTCAATATGGTCATCACCGAAACTGGAGCAGGGGACGCCGTTGCAAAAGTGTTGCCTTCGCTAACGGGCAAACTGACTTCAAACGCTATTCGTGTTCCCGTCCCAAATGGGTCATTGGCGATATTAAATCTTCAAATCAAATCCAAAACTACGGTCAACGAAATCAATGCCCTTTTAAAAAAGGCATCGCTGCAGGGTAACCTTGTTGAACAGATTATGTTTTCCAAAAACAATGAACTTGTTTCATCGGATATCATTGGCACCAGTGCCGCTGCTATAGTCGATGCTCCAGCAACAATAGTTTCTGCGGACGGCAAAAATATTGTTCTGTATATCTGGTACGATAATGAATATGGATACTCACATCAGGTAATGCGCTTATCCCGCCATATAACCGGTGTAAGAAGATATACTTACTATTAAACTGTAAAACATAAGCGGTAGCTGTACAGCCGCCGCTTATACTTTAACAAGATTACTTTTAAGGTATTTCATAATAATCGGCGTTGCTCCAGCGTTCTGCAGCACGTATTCACGGGCCAACTTTCCCGCTTCCTGGCGGAAACCGCAATCTTGAAGAGCAGCAAAAGCTTTATGGAGTTCTTTACCACTTTCAATAGAAAAACCTGCACCATTCTGTACAAGATCCTTAGCCTCCTGAAACTTTTTGAAATTTGGACCAAATAGAACCGGTATGCCATAAGTTACGGCCTCCAGCGTATTATGTATTCCCACCCCAAATCCACCTCCAATAAAGGCTATTTGGCCATAACCATACAACGAAGCAAGCATACCAATGTTGTCGATAACCAATACACGAGCGTCTGCTATTGTAACAGCATCATAACTAGCCATATTCGAAAAGCGGAGCGCATTTGGCCAAAGAGCGAAAATACTCGCCAAATGTGACTCATGAATCTCGTGCGGAGCCAAGATGAGTTTATAGGCCGGATAATCCGCAAACAATTCTCTTAGCATTTGTTCATCTTGTGGCCAGGTACTTCCAGCCACCAAAGTTGGATGTTCACCAACAAATTGGATGACCTCAGGAATCATTTTCTTACTTTTAGGGAGGTCTACTACCCGATCAAATCGGGTATCTCCTGCAAGCCCGGCGTTGCGTATCCCAAATTCTTTTAAAAGACGGACACTTTCTTCATTTTGCACAAAAAAGTAAGTCACATAGCCTAAAATCTTAAGAAAAAAGTTACCATATGTCTGAAAAAAGATCTGATCGGGTCTAAATATTGCTGAGATCAAAAACAAAGGAATGCCCCGTCTATACAGACCCTCAAAGAAATAATACCAATATTCATATTTCGTGAATACGGCGAAGCTTGGGTTGATGAGGTCAAGAAAAAGTCGCGCATTCTGTGCAGTATCATAGGGAAGATAAAACACATAATCGGCCAAAGCCGTATTTTTTCGGATCTCAAAGCCCGAGGGAGAGTAAAATGTTACAATTATTTTATGATCAGAATACGTATTTCTTACAGACTCCAAAACAGGTCTTCCTTGCTCAAATTCTCCCAACGAAGCAAAATGAAACCAGATATGTTTTTGGGTAGAATCAACCGTTTGTTTCATCCTTTGATACCAGTCTTTCCGCCCTGTTACCATGAGCCTGGCCTTACCATGAAAAGGAGCTAAAATACGCAGTAAGAGTCCATAAAGAACGATTCCAATTGAATAAAGCAAACGCATGTTTTTAAAATAATGTTTATCTTAGTCAAAGATATTAAACCCATTTCATTAAAAGGAAGCCATGAGTGGAAAATAAAAATCAAAATTATCCGCGTGCCGAAGCATAGGGAACAATATCTTATATTTTGCCTTACCTGCAAGACAGAAAGACTTTACTTACTATAATCAACAATAATGAACAAAAAAATATTAGTCACAGGAGGAACGGGTTACATCGGTTCGCATACCGTAGTCGAACTACATCAAGCAGGATACATACCTGTCATCATAGACGATCTATCCAATTCAAACATCAAGATTTTGGATCAGATTGAGAAGATTATCGGGGTTAAACCCGAATTTCACCAATTTGACCTGTGTGATACAAACCGTGTGAACGAATTTGTTAAAGAAAATACGGATATATCAGGGATTATCCACTTTGCCGCGTCAAAGGCTGTAGGCGAATCTGTCAAAAAACCTTTAAAATATTACCACAACAATTTTTTCTCATTAATCAATTTGTTAGAAGCTTATCAAAATAAGCCGATTAATTTTGTTTTCTCTTCAAGCTGTACTGTATATGGCGAACCAGATACACTTCCTGTCAATGAAAGTGCACCTGTCAAAAGAGCGACTTCCCCTTATGGTAATACCAAACAAATTGCGGAGGAAATTCTCGAAGAAACAGCTACTGCATACGATAACTATAATATTATTGCATTGCGCTACTTCAATCCCGTTGGAGCACATGAGTCCGCACTGATAGGCGAATTGCCAAACGGTGTGCCTCAGAATTTATTACCATTCATTACACAGACCGCAATCGGTAAAAGAGAAAAACTAACAGTTTTCGGTGACGATTACGACACCATAGATGGCTCGTGCGTAAGGGATTATATCCATGTGGTTGATTTGGCAAAAGCACACGTTGCAGCAATCAACTTATTGGACAAAGGAAATCCGAACGGGAAATATGATGTATTCAATGTGGGTACCGGCAAGGGGTATTCAGTACTCGAAGCCATCAAAGCGTTTGAAAAAGCATCCGGTCAAAAATTGAATTATGAAATTGGCCCACGCCGGGATGGTGATGTCATCAAGGTTTATGGTGATGTGACCAAATCTGCGGAACAACTGCATTGGAAAGCCGAACTGGGAATTGATGAAATGATGGCTTCTGCTTGGGCTTGGGAAAAAAATCTGAAAGAAAATCCACTGGATTAAATAGGCCCCATTGAGCTCTACATTTAATATGACCGTCCAGGGCACTGAGACGGTCATATTTTTGGTCATAGTAAATTGGATTGTTTGGCTCCTTTCTCTTTTTGCAGAAAAAACTCCCCGATCCGCAGCTCATCTTATCCGTCTCAAAGCTGAAAAGCAGCCATAATAGAAGCTGGATTAAAATTTACTTCATTGAGTACATTTGACCGATAGCTCCCTTTTTCCAGATAGAGCATCGTAAACCCAACAAATATTGAACTACCGACAAAATCGCCACATTTAATGATCAAGTTTTTTGCCGGTATCACATTCTCTCTATACTTAATATCGTATTCCCACTCTACCTCTTTTATCTCTGTGGGCTCAAACTCATCAAAATCAAATGAGAAGGCATGAAATTTGAATACCACCGCATTGCATTTGTCAGGAAGGGCCAGCGCTCTTTTGATATCAAACTCCGGGAATGATATTTTAAGATCTTTCTTCTTGTTCAGGGAAACTACCGGATCGATAAAAAAATAATCCTGTATGTGACAGTTTTCATTGAACTGAAAATTCACCAATCTATCCAATATGCTGTTGCTCGGTGTGCGGCTTCCCTTTTCGCAATCAAGATTTGTTTTTATTGCCCGGTAGATCTGCCTATTTAGCCGATTGCCCATCTGCCCATCATGAAGCCCTTGATGTATTTCGCCGAAACACATCCGGATCAGTGCGCCAGCACGACTTACATTTCCAAAATCTTTACTAGCTCTTTTGGTATCATCAGTCTGTTTGACACGATGTGGTCTGCTCTGCAGGTAGTTTTTATTGCCAACTTTTCTATTCACCAGCGGACCGACCAGGCCCCTGATAAATCCATTATCATTTATTCCCATACCTAAAGATACCACAGTAAAGCCCTGTTGTCAAGCATCTTGTTGATTTTTAAGGATTTCCAAATTTGAGTAAAATGACAATTGTAAATCTTGTAATTTTCAGGGGACTTTGTTGTGAATAGCGTATGGACAACTTCGCCCCGTGCTCGCCCTGCTCCCGAGTAGTAAAAAACATGCAGGCACAGTGAAAGCACCTTAAAAGGTGGACTCAAGGTGGACTCACTGTACACTCAAGCTGCTTACAGGGCGAACTTGGCAATAACATGGTCTTAACTTGCCCCCTATCAAACGGCTCTGTCATCCGAAGGCCGAAACTAGAGTGCCCCAACTACGCTATACTATAGCTTTTTGAGAGATCCCATAGTTGAGTCATCTGTATTCATATGATTCATCAAGAAGCGAATTAATTTAAACTCCTCCACTAGTGATCGCGCCCATTTAAACAAATTCTTTGTCGGAAATGTATTCCATAAGCACCCCAGCCTGATCTCCAAGTTTCTTTTTCAAACGCTGCATCGATTTTTTGATCGCATCTGGAGTAACCCCTAAAACATTGGCGACTTCCTTATTATTAAGTCCCAGCTTCATCAGTACAATTACACGTAAATTGGATTCGGTGATATCGGAAAATTTAGATTGTATTTCTTGTAATAGATTAGGAAATTCTTTCATAATCAGCAGCTTAAATTCCTGCCATTTTTCCTCTGTAATCAAGTGCGACTGCAATAAGATTTTAAGCTCCTCGCGATCTCTTTCAACATTGTTGCCCTTTTCCTCTAGTAATGCTGAGAGCACATTGATCTGTTCATTGTTTCGCTTAAGATAAGCCACATATTCTTCAACCTGACTTTTTGAACTCATTAGTTCCCTATCTAGTTCAGCCTTTGTATACTTCAGGTTGAGTAGCTGATATTCATAATCGCGAATACGTTTCCTTGCCCGATAGCGAACGGCGTTGTAAACAAAGAAAAATAACACCAACACCAATAAACTTAATATGAGCCATAATCTTCTTTCGGCTTGCTTTTTCTTAATTACCGCCTGCGCTAAAGATAATTTATCCGCATACTTCTGTTTATCAGCCATAAATTTCAATTGGGATAATACAGGATCTCCATCGAGAAATCGTAACGAGTCCTGCAGACGTTCAATCCTCCTACGTGCATCTAATTCATGCCCAACTTCCCGATTATGAATGGCCAAATGTAATTTATGAATTTCAAGTTCCAATATTGTCTTCTTATCATCTGAACCTGATAAAAGCAACTCGGCCTCGCTAATCATGTGAGGAACATCAGTTATTTCTTGTCTGGCAATATTTAGTCTAATCTGCATCATTAAGGCAAAAATCGTATTTCGTTTATCACCTATTGATCTAGAAATTTCAAGATCCTTCTCTAACAGTGATAAGGCCTTACGATAGTCTTTCATACCTTCGAAGACAGCGGCCTGATTGCCCAAAATCTTCGCGTAGCGCAATGAATCATTCTCTGCAAGAGCCAAGGATTGAGCGAGCTCAAAATTTTTCATGGCCTGCAATGTATCCCCCCCACTTTTAAGCGTCAACATCCCTAAATTGTCTAGAATTTCGGCCCTCAATCTAGGCGAAATTATTTCCTGTTGTTGGCCTAAGGTCAAGTACTTGATTCCAGACGTATAATCACCCAAGGTCCCAAAAAAATAACCAAGCTTTTTATAGGTCTGTATGATATCCAACACCAGTTCTTTCGGTATATCTTCAAGGCCTTTTTCGCCTTCAAGAATAAATGGCAAAGCTTCAGATGCTTTTAAACATCTATAAAGATAAAAGCCATACATGACTTTCACCCAAGTTTTCACATTTTGATAACTGTATCCCCCATCTAGATCCAATGCTTTAAGATAGTATTTATCGCTAAAGCTATTTCGCTTTCCTTCATCATTAAAAGACTGGTCAGCCAGCAAACAATAATAGATTGCAAGAAGCGCCTTATCATTTTTTCGTACAGCTTGGCTAAAATACGGTGCTAGATATTTACTCAACGCCAAATTGGAAGATTGATGTTTCGTGGATTCTTTTATGATTGTTTCATAAAAATTTTTTTCTTCCATCGAGGAGTTTGAACTCATCAGCCCCATTCCACGAGCAATGTGAAACGGTATAATCGCTAACAAAAAAACAATTAGAAAAAATCTAGACATATTGGCGCAGGCATTGAAAATCGCATTAAAAATAAAAAATAATTTTAATTAAATCACCATGGGGCCAAATCAAACCAAAATTGGAGGATGATCCACCTACCGTAGGCTATTATAGAAAACAGATCGTATACTAGTGATATGCGCAGGATAGGGCCTGATTATTTCAACTAAATCCTATTCATTGACAAAATGATAGATATGATAGGGTGTTAACGCCTGAGTTAACCGAACATCGTGTTCGTTTCGATCCGTAATAACGTCAATCGGCTCAAAAAAAGACAATCCAATACGCTGAACATCAACTTTACATTGAGAAAAGAAACGGTCATAAAAGCCTTTTCCATATCCCACTCTATAGCCAAAAAGATCAAAGATCAACAAGGGCACAAGAACCATATCGATATCCGACGGAGCAACTTCAGCACCTGCAGTTGGTTCTGATATTCCCCATGCATTCTTTTCAAATCTCATTTGCTTATCAAATAGATAATGCTTCATCGAATAGTCTTCAAAATTAGATCTTGAAACAGCGATTTTTATCTGAGGATGAAATTCTTGAACGTAATTTATGATAGCATACGTATTTGGCTCGTGATATTTTTCAATAGGAATAAAAACATGTAAAAGATTCACTTTGGAAAGATCAATCTTCATAAATTGGTTCAGAAGCATGCTATTGAGGGCTGTCTCTCTAGTGATAGACAATTGACATCTCTTCGCTCTGTATGTATGCCTAAGCTCATTCTTCGATTTCATCTAAATAATTTTTTCATGACAAAACAACTCCTATCGATAACTTAAAGATGGCATTCCATTGGGCTCATTCAACCATAAACAAAGATACCCCATCATCCATTGCATTCACATAAGCCATAAGATCAATCGAACCTACCCAAAGACTAAAAAGTCCAATGGTCTACTTTATTAAACTTTATAAAGATAAAAAAACGGCCTTGTAGCGAGCGCTAACAAGACCGAATAATCAACCTAAACCTAAAATCTTTATGTTATTTTACGCGCTCGATATAGTTACCAGTTTGCGTATCAACTCTTACTTTCTCACCTTGATTAATGAACAACGGCACCATAATCTCGACACCTGTCTCTACAGTTGCCTTTTTTAATGCATTTGTAGACGTATCTCCCTTTACTGCCGGTTCAGTATATGTAATTTCCAATTCAACACTTTTTGGTGCTTCTGCCATGATAGGTTCATCACTTTCAAAAGCAATAATGACAGTCATTCCCTCTTTCAAGAAACGGGCTGAATCACCAAACAAAAACTTAGGAATATTAAATTGCTCGTAGGTACTATTATCCATTACAACGAAGAATTCACCATCTTCATATAAATACTGATAATCGTTTGTTTCTACACGTGCGATTTCCACAGATTCGTCAACTCTAAAACGATACTCAACTAATTTACCCGTTTTAACATTGCGCATTCTAGCTTGATAAAACGCGCGCAAATTGCCTGGTGTACGGTGTATATATTCTTCCACGGAAACTAATTCTCCGTTAAATCTTAAAATATTTCCTGATTTTACCTCTGATGCCTTAGCCATTCTTTGAATTGAACTTTAAACGGTTATCTCATTATTGAGTCGTCAAAAATACAAAAACTAATTGTGTTATAAAAATTTCCTTCACTACTTTTTATGGAAAAAGCTATTTTCAATAGGAAGAAAAATCAGCGTTAGCGTTCGGAAGGTAAATACACTAAAAATGCATTTTTTTAGGGTTTAAGTACACAGCGATCGAGGTGAAGGAAAGGGTTATGGAAACCCGTAATAATTAGATTTTAAAGTCCAGAATTGAAATATGTTCATCACAAAACTCATATTCTTTTTTCTGATTTGAACAGACGACAAGAATTCTAGATTTTAACTTCGTGCGATCGATTAAAGTTAAGTACCACTCTTCACCGGAACTATCCAAATTACTTGTAGGTTCGTCCAACATGACCAACGAAGATGCGGAACAACATGCTAGTACCAACTTTACCCGCTGTCGCATACCGGATGAAAAAAAACGTATCTCTCTGTCAAGCGCATGTTCCAGTCCCAATAAGCTGATAACAGTTTCTTTATCAAAAGAAGGAAGATAGCTTTTAAATTTAAAATGGAAATCAATCAGCTCCATTAAAGTAAATTCCTCTATCAATTCAACGTATGGAGCTGCAAGAGAAAGTTGCTGATATACTTGATCCACGCCTAAGACTTCGTCTCCATAGTTATAGACCAATTCACCTTCAGAAGGTGTCAAACTACTCGAAAGCACTTTCAGAAAAGTAGATTTTCCCGAGCCATTATGACCGAGGATGGCATAACTCTTTCCGGACTCAAAGGTATAGTTTATATGCCTAAAAATCCATTCATTATTATACCTCCTACCAATATCCTTTAATGTAATTTTCAAATTCACAAGAACCGATAACGCGATTACATCGCTCTATTATTGAATCCTTTCATAATACCTCGGCCCGAATTCCGAATAAAATCCAAAATTTCGTCCCGAATTTCTGTTGCTTGATATTCAGCCTCTATAATTTCTATAGCCTTCGCTAAATTTCTATTTTGGACAAAAAGAATTCGATAGAGGTTCTGAATTTCGGCGATCTGATCTTCCGAAAATCCTCTTCTTCTTAATCCAACTGAATTAATCCCTGCATAAGAAATAGGTTCGCGCGCCGCTTTAACAAAGGGGGGGATATCCTTACGTACCAATGAACCACCGGTAACAAATGCATGCGAACCAATTTTGACAAATTGATGAACAGCTACCATCCCAGCCAGTACGACATAATCACCCACGGTAATATGTCCTGCAAGCGTACTGTTATTTGAGAAAACACAATTATCACCTACTTCACAATCGTGTGCAACATGACTATATGCTTGAATTAGACAATTTTTCCCAATGACTGTTTTATATCTATCTTTGGTGCCTCTATTGATTGTTACACACTCCCGTATGGTCGTATTATCACCAATTTCTGCTGTTGTAATCTCACCATCAAATTTTAAATCTTGAGGCTCTCCAGAAATTACGGCACCGGGATATATTTTACAATTTTTTCCTATTCGTGCTCCATCCATAATCGTCACATTTGAGCCTATCCAAGTGCCTTCACCAATGATGACGTCTTTATAAATGGTTACAAATGGTTCGATGACCACATTTTTAGCAATTTTTGCTTCAGGATGAATATAAGCTAATGGCTGTATCATCTATACTACTTTAGTTGTTATTTACTCTTACGATCTGAGCCATAAGCTCGGCTTCACATACGATCTTCTCTCCTACCATGGCCACACCTTTCATTTTTGCGATACCTCTTCGAATCGGCTCCATCAAATCGCATCTAAAAATAACAGAATCTCCGGGGGTTACCTGCGCTTTAAAACGGGCATTTTCAATTTTCAGAAATAAAGTCAGCCAATTTTCCGGATCAGGAACTGTTTTAAGAACCAAAATTCCTCCTGTCTGCGCCATAGCCTCTACTTGCAACACGCCTGGAAATAATGGCGCTCCGGGAAAATGTCCCATAAATAAATCTTCGTTCATGGTAACATTCTTCAAGCCCACCACATGTGTTTCGGTCAATTCAAGAATCTTATCCACCATAAGCATAGGTTGACGATGCGGCAAAATCTTCATAATTTCTACCGTATCGTATAATGCTGGCATATTAGGATCGTAAACTTTAATTTTTTTACGTGTTTTATCTTTCTTAATCTGCTCCTTTATCTTTTTCGCAAAGGCAACATTGGCGGCATGCCCCGGCCGAGCAGCCATAATATGGCCTTTCAGCGGTCGCCCAACGAGTGCCAAATCTCCAACCATATCCAACAGTTTATGTCGGGCAGGTTCATTTTGGTAGCGTAATTGATTATTGTTTAATATTCCTTCTTTGGCAACTGCTACGGTTTCTTTATGAAAAAGATGAGCTAATTTCTGTAATTCTTCAGGTGAAGTCTCCTTATCCACAATAACAATGGCATTACTTAGGTCACCGCCTTTAATAAGCCCATGATCCACCAACATTTCTAACTCATGCAAAAAGCAAAAGGTACGTGAAGATGAAATTTCGGATTTAAAATCGTCAATTGACGTAATCGCAGCATGTTGGCTTCCCAACACCGGCGAGTTAAAATCGATCATGCAGGTCATCCTATAGCCATCCATCGGCATCCCCAATATCTCGACTTTACGATCAGGCTCTGCATAATGGATATTATTGGAAATCTCATAATAATCTCTGTCAGCATCCTGCTCCTCAAACCCTGCCTCTTCAAGCAGCTTTACAAAAATAGCTGAACTTCCATCTAAGATAGGTATCTCGGGACCATCTATATCAATCAGGACGTTATCAATTTGTAAACCAATTAACGACGCCATCAAATGTTCAATTGTACTAACACTTGCACCATTCTGAGTAATTGTCGTCCCCCTCGAAGTGTCTGTCACGTTATCTGCATCAACCAAAATTTCTGGCTGCCCCTCCAAGTCTACACGTCTGAACTTAAACCAGTGATTTTCCGGAGCTGGTTTAATGGTCATCGATACAATTTTCCCTGTATGAAGACCTACCCCCGAAATCTCAACCTCGTTTTTGATGGTTCGCTGTTTTACATTCATTTCTAATAACATATTTTTAAATCAAAACTTCTTTTGACAAAACATTTATTGATTGTGCTATACCCTTTTATGATATAGTGCTACGATAAACTACTGTTTCATCACAATTAAAGAACAGCTTATTTTCAATGAAAAATAATTATTTTAATTTTTTTTCTACTAATTTTTCTAATTCCTGGATTCGCTTTTCCAATTCAGGAAGACGAGCAAAAATTACATTGGATCTCAATTGTGGCTGATAAGGCATCAACGGTGTACCGCCCCACTTCTTACCCTCTTCTTTGATCGATCTATTCACTCCGGATTGGGCCTGAATTTGGGATCCCTTAGCAATAACAATATGCCCAACTACACCAACCTGACCGCCCAATACCACATGCTCTCCGATTTTTGAACTACCGGAAATACCAGTCTGCGCCGCAACGACAGTATTCTTTCCAATATCAACATTATGGGCAATCTGGATCAAATTATCCAACTTCACGCCATCGCGCACAATAGTAGCTCCCATGGTTGCTCTGTCAATTACCGTATTTGCGCCAATCTCAACATTATCCTCTATTTGAACATGGCCAATCTGAGGAACTTTTTTATATGTTCCGTCTTCTTGTGGTGCAAATCCAAATCCATCTGATCCGATGACAACACCTGAATGTACCACCACATTTTTACCGATCTTACAATCATGATAAATCTTCACTCCTGGATAGAGCGTTGTATTATCTCCAATCGTAACTTTATCTCCAATATAAACCTGTGGGTAAATTTTCACATGATCACCGATCGATGCTCCTCTGCCAATATATACAAAAGCACCGATGTACCCCCCTTGGCCGATTTCAGTTTCGTCGTGTATAAAATGAGGTTCCTCTCGTCCACTTTTGTCAAGGCGAAACTCATTATACATATTTAGGACAGTAGAGAAAGCAGCATAGGCATTCTTAACCCGTATAATCGTCAATGTAGGTTTAGTCGAATGTGTCAATTGCAAATCTTCATTAACAATAACAATCGAGGCATCAGTAGTATATATGAAATGCTCATATTTTGGATTCGACAAAAAAGAAAGATCACCTTTTTTACCTTCCTCAATTTTGGCAAGGTTACCTACCGCAACCGCTGGATTTCCTTCAATCCGTCCTTCTAATAATGTCGCTATTTGTTGAGCAGTAAATTGCATGGTACAAATCTATGTTTTTTTATTAAAAAATAACTACTTGGTGGAAGGAATTGCAACATATCTCACCTCTTTTGGATAACACAAAGCATATTTAGCGACATTTTTCGACAGTGCTTCTAAATTCCCGAGATCAGAAGCCTCCGTTATATCGACAAGCTCGCCCGATTTTAACAAAATTTTTATTTGATCCTGGGAAGAATTATACGCACGATTCTGAATTTCCTGCGTAAATACATAATAGTGAATATCCTCCATCGCCACCCCTATCTCCGACTGTACTTTGGCCTTCACCAAATCAATATATTCGGGTGAAAAAGGTTTGTTGCTCAATACAGAGCGATATAGATCACGCTTCATTACCCGTTGACACATTGTACTTAAAATATGATCCTCATGACACTCCCATGTTTTTATGGCAGACATAATATCTGTATCATCCAAACGAGTAAACCAGTCTAAATGCAACGGGTTGTCCAAAAAATTACTTTTATTGATTTGTTGGCTTAAAAACCAATGAAAAGCTGGAGTAGAAAAGAGTTCATAGCCAGCAGCCGTCAAATATTTTGCCCGCTGCAGAATTTTAATCAGTAACTGCTCAGCACCAATAACGGTTTTGTGCAGATATACTTGCCAATACATCAGTCGCCGTGCTATCAGAAATTTCTCTACTGAATATAGCCCTTTATAATCCACAACAATTTCATCCGCTACCACATTGAGCATTTTTATGATACGATCAAATGAGATCACTCCCTCAGATACTCCCGTAAAAAAGCTATCCCTATTGAGATAGTCCATCCGATCAACATCCAACTGGCTCGACACCAATTGGTGAAGAAATTTGCGCTCATATTTGTTATTAAAAATGGTAATTGCAAGACTCAACCTTCCGTCCAAATCCTGATTGATTCGATCCATTAACAACGAAGACAACAGCTCATGCGAAACGCCTTCAATCAAACTATGTTCTAAAGAGTGGGAAAAGGGGCCATGCCCAATATCATGGAGTAAAATAGCTGAAAGAACTGCCTCCTCTTCAGTGTCCGAAATGAATACACCCTTGCTTCTTAATGTTTCCAAAGCCATCGCCATCAAATGCATCGATCCAATGGCGTGCTGAAACCGAGTGTGTAAAGCACCTGGATAGACGAGATGTGTCATACTCACCTGCTTGATATAGCGGAGTCGCTGAAAATAAGGATGCTGTACCAAATCAAAGACCAATCCTGTGGGGATCGAAACAAACCCGTATACCGGATCATTTATAATTTTATTTTTGTTCAAGGCGGCGACAAATTAATGCGATCATCAACACTATAAATTATGAAACCTGGCTCTTAAATCCCGAACGCTGGGTTAACATCAGTATAAACTTAAAACAAAGATAGTTAGTTCATCGTTAAGAAATGTTAAAAATAAAATCTAAAGCACGATATTTGCTTAAGTTAGCATGAGATCAAAAATCCGTTAAATAGGTAAGAGTTGTTCTTTTACACTATTTCATTCATAGAAACACGGTCCTTCTCTAGTAATTAAACACATATATAGCAGATGCAAAAAACACATATTCTCTGGGCTGACGATGAAATTGACTTTCTAAAACCACATATCTTATTTTTAGAAAGCAAAGGATATAAAGTTGACACCGTCAATAATGGAAATGATGCTGTTGAAGCCTTTAAAAATGGTTTTTTCCATCTCGTTTTTTTAGACGAGAATATGCCCGGTTTAACCGGACTTGAAACACTCGGTATACTGAAGTCTATCAATCCTTCTGTCCCTATTGTGCTGGTGACTAAAAATGAAGAAGAACATGTCATGGAAGATGCGATAGGCTCTAAAATAGATGATTATCTGATCAAGCCGGTCAATCCCAAACAAATCTTGATGACGATAAAGAAATTGACTGAAAACAAGCGCCTCGTCAATGAAAAAACATCCATGGCCTACCAGCAGGACTTCCGTAATTTAGGGATGATCCTCAACGAAAACCTAGATTACGACCAATGGTCGGAAGTATATAAAAAACTTGTGTACTGGGAGTTATCTCTAGAGAAGCTTGAAGATAACAATATGCATGAAATTCTGACCATGCAAAAATCTGAGGCTAACATGCAGTTCTCAAAATTCATAGAGAACAACTATATCCATTGGATTAATCGTCCCGAAAATGGCCCCATACTGTCCCATCAGTTATTTAAGAAGAAAGTGTTCCCTACGCTGGAAGATGATGTACCTACATTTTTCTTCTTAATAGACAATTTGCGGTTTGACCAATGGAAGATCATTAATGAGGTTATTACCGACTATTTTAGACTGGAAGAGGAAATAAACTATTTCAGTATTTTGCCAACGGCAACACAATATGCTAGAAATGCCATTTTTAGTGGACTAACTCCCTTAGAAATGGAAAAACGTTTTCCGAAATTATGGCAAAATGATGAAGACGAAGGTGGTAAAAATCTATACGAGGATAAATTTTTGGAGGATCAGATTAAGCGCCTTTATCGGAAGCCCATAAAACACTCCTACACAAAAATTCTGACGCTGGAACAAGGAAAAGACGTTGTAGACAATCTCGGAAATTTAATGCACAATCAGCTCAATGCATTAGTGTATAATTTTGTGGATATGCTATCTCATGCACGTACAGATAGCTCTATGATTCGGGAATTAGCAAACGACGAGGCAGCATACCGTTCCCTCACCTTGTCATGGTTTGAGCATTCCCCCTTATTGGAGGCTATCAAATGGCTTTCCCAAAAAAAGGTTCGCGTAATTATCACCACTGACCATGGCACGATCCGTGTAAAAAAGCCAAGTAAAATTGTGGGGGATCGCAATACAAATACAAATTTAAGATATAAGCAAGGGAAAAATTTGAATTATATCGACAAAGACGTCTTCGCTATCAAAAACCCACATGAGGCACAATTGCCCAAACTTCACGTGAGCTCAACATACGTATTCGCCAAGGAAGACACCTATTTTGTGTACCCCAACAACTACAACCAATTTGTAAATTACTTTAATGGAACGTTTCAACATGGCGGAATCTCTTTGGAAGAAATGATTATCCCCTTTGCGACATACTTGCCGAAATAGTAATTTTGCACCATGGAAATTATTGTAAATTCGACCGCAGATTTATCGCAAGCAGCTCAGACACTTTTAACTAGTTTTCCAGAGGTCCGAATTTTTCTGCTATATGGTCCAATGGGGGCTGGGAAAACAACTTTTGTGAAATACCTCTGCAAACAATTAAATGTCCAAGACAGCACATCTAGCCCGACATTCTCCATCGTAAATGAATACGAATCTGCCAGTGGCCCCATATATCACTTCGATTTTTACCGTATCAAAGAGGAACAGGAGGCATTTGATTTTGGCTACGAGGAATACTTTTATTCTGGAGCATACTGCTTTGTTGAGTGGCCAGAGAAAATTCCAAATTTACTTCCTGAAGAAGCAAAGGAAATACATATCAGCATCATAGATGCAACAACACGTCAAATCTCTATTCATTAACTTACCTTTTTCGACTTCCCAATATGGCTCAATCATCCTCTTGTCAATATATTCCATCTGATATTCATGTGCCCGGATTATCTGCTATACACGCCGAAAATCTTAGCTTTTCCTTTCATGAGAACAGCATGCAATTTGCTGTTGAAAACAGTTCCTTTGACATTGAAGAAGGAAAAATAACAGCTATTATAGGTGAGTCCGGGAGCGGGAAAAGCACCTTATTGAGACTGATATATGGATTATTGGAACCAACAGCAGGTGTGGTGCGCTATAAAGGCTGGCAGGTACCAACACGAAAGGATAAGTTAATTCCCGGTCACGATGCGATGAAATTAGTCTCACAGGGTTTTGACGATTTAAATACATATGCCAACGTGTGGGACAATGTTGCATCGCAATTGCCAAATACAAATATCAAACGTAAACAAGATAAAACTGCGGAAATACTGCAACGTCTGCGGATAGACCACCTTGGGCGAAAAAGAGTAGCAGACATCAGTGGCGGCGAAAAGCAACGCGTTGCAATCTGCCGTGCGCTCATCAATGAGCCTGAAGTTCTACTTATGGATGAACCTTTTAATCAGGTTGATGCCTCATTTCGCGATACGCTCCAACAAGACATAAAAGATATAGTCAAAGAAACCGGGTTAACTGTTATACTCGTTTCTCACGATCCGACCGAAGTACTTGCTTTAGCGGATAATCTTATCGTGATGAAAGAAGGTAAAATCCTAGATCAAAACAACCCACATCAACTCTATGACACCCCTTCACACCCTTATACCGCCCAATTGTTGGCGAAAAGCAATATCTTAACTATCCAGCAAGCTCAAAATTTAGGTATAACAACCGAAAAACCTGTAGCAATCCATCAAGAATGGATTTCAATAAGTCCTTCACAAGAGTCCACTTTCTTCGTAAAAGATGTGCGATTCCGAGGATTTTATTATGAAATTGTTGTCAGCAACAATGTGATCGACTTACATACCATTACAACCTCTCAAATCATTCCGCCAAAACAACAAACAGTTGATCTGACCATATCCCATTGGATTTCTTTTGACCATTAATTTGATGTCCTAATCCAGTGTAGCTAGCCAGGACAAAAATGCGTCAAACCACAATTTATCCGAAGTTTTATTAATTAATCCAAAACCATGTCCCCCCTGCTCAAAGACATAAAGTTTGTTGGGCACTTTTGCTTTATCCAAAGCAGCAATCATTCGATAACTGTTTTCTATCGGCACAGCCCTATCGTCTTTGGCATGTACAAAGAAAACCGGACAAACTTCCCGAGAGACCTGTAATTCAGAAGAAAATAATCTGACCAGATCTTCTGATGGATTTTCTCCGATGAGATTAATTCTTGATCCTTTGTGTGTGATATCATTCTCCATGGAGATGACCGGATAAATCAATCCAGCAAAATCAGGTCTTAGGGATACATGCGAAGAATTCGCTATATAGTCCTTTTTGAATTGGGTAATTAAAGTAGAGGCCAAATGCCCGCCAGCAGAAAAGCCAATAACGCCAACCTTGCGAAGTTCAGGGTGCAACGTTCTGATCAATTGGACCGCCCGCTGAGCATCTTGAAGAGGTCCTATTGATTTGTTACGCATGATATTTGGCGAAGGTAAACGGTATTGTAAAACAAAAGCCGAATAACCATTTTTTACAAGCTCTTTTGCAACAGCATGCCCTTCATGATCCATAGCGATATGCGAATACCCACCTCCCGGAATCACCAGTACAGCGATATTCTTAGCACTACTTTTATCTGCCGGATAAGCAAATAACCTAGGAACATTTTTTTCTAACTTCACTTGCTCTTTATCCGTGGAATTTGGAATGGAATCTGCATAAAGATTGATTGTTTCCTGCGCCTTAACGAGTGAAATCAACGAACATAAAATCATAAAAATTCTTTTCATTAGCCTAATAATTTAAAAATAATTCGAACAATTGTTTCCCAGAGGTACACTTCCGAGATCCGCTTTAGACACATCATCTATAAAGACGAAACGACTAAAAGATCCAAATCTTTGGCAGTCATATTGAACCTTGATGCCATATCAGCATTTGTAAGATTACCTTGATACAAATAAATGGAACTTCGGATTCCGGGATTTTTCCAAATTGCATTTTTCAATCCTCCAAGCTCAGCAAAATCGAGCAAAATTGAAGTAAAAATATTACTCATGGCATAGGTTGCTGTTCGTGCCACACGAGAAGCGATATTGGGGACACAGTAATGAATAACATCAAATTTTCGGAAAACGGGTTGATCATGTGAGGTCACTTCTGAAGTTTCAAAATTCCCGCCCTGATCGATACTTACATCTATAACAACGGAATTGGGCTTCATTTTAGATACCGTTTCTTCCGAAATCAAACAAGAAGACCTTCCATTGCGTGCCCGCAAAGCACCAATCACGACATCTGAACTGATAACAGCCTTATTTAAAATAATTGGCTGTATAACAGATGTAAAAACACGGCTGCCAAGATTGTTCTGTAAACGCCTAAGTTTATATATTGAATTATCAAAAACCTTTACCTGTGCGCCTAAAGCTAAAGCGGTTCGGGCGGCTTGTTCACCAACAGTACCAGCGCCGATAATAACAACTTCTGTCGAGGCTACCCCGGTTACACCGCCTAACATCAGCCCCTTTCCGCCAAACGCATTACTCAGATATTCCCCAGCAATCAGGGTTGCCGTAGCCCCCACAATTTCGCTCATGGCCCTAACGACTGCTAAACACCCGCCCTCGTCTCTTAAATATTCATAAGAAATTGCTGTAATCTTTTTATGCATTAATGCCTTTAAGACATCTAGGCTCATGAGTGAGGGTTGCTGAGAAGACAATAAAAGTTGGTGTTCTTTCATCAACTTAACTTCTGACGCAGTAGGACTGCCGACCTTGATAATCAAATCCGCTTGGTATACTTCTTCGTGGGAAGATACGATCCGAGCCCCCTGTTCACTATAATGATGATCTAAAAAGTTGGCTCCACTGCCTGCCCCCGTCTCAATGATAACGTCGTGCCCATTCTCTACCAATAATGCAACCGCTAATGGTGTCAAACATATCCGCTTTTCCTGGAGCGATATCTCTTTCGGAATACCTATAAATAAACTTTTTGCATTCTTTTTCTTTTCAAAAAGCATCTCTTTTGGAGAAATCATAGCCTGACTAGCAAGCTTCCCTAACTCATTCATCTTGTCAAATTGATCGTTAGCTAAAATTACAATAAATAATCAATCTTATCAAACGAAGATAAATTTGGTTTGGCACACCTTTGGAATGAAACAAATTTATCTACATTTGTCTAAATTAATCAGATATAATACCATGCTCAGTAAAGTAAATATAGTGCCGCGGTGGATCATTTTTTTATTGGACATCTTTAGCGTATCCATCGCCTATCTGCTCGCAAATGTCATTTACTATGATTTTGACTTCGCTTTTTTGCTTGACATTGATTTTAGTATACGTTATATTTTATTTATAGGTGTATGCTCTTTTTCATTCTACCTTTTTAAAATGTATACCGGAATAGTTCGTTACACAAGTGCGATCGATTCCATACGTATATTATCGACGATAACATTTAGTGTTTTCATTCTCCTTGTTATAAAAATAATAATCCAAGCAAATGAGATCGAGCGTAATATCCCAACTGCCCTCATTATTTTCTTTGCACTCTTTTCATTTCTTATCTTAACAGTCTATAGAACGATTATTAAGATTTTTTTCCTATACACAAAAAAAGCTAGTGGCTCCAGAAAAAAAACGCTGATCTATGGAGCAGGCGACTTGGGCATTGCTGTAAAAAGAACATTAGACCATGATGTAAGATCCAAAAATGCCATTGTCGGATTTTTAGATGATAACGAACAAAAAATAAATAAGGTAATTGATGGAACGAAGATATATTCTTCGCAGAAGTTCAGCCACCTGATCAAAACGTTAAATGTCGAGGAGGTCATTATTGCTTCCCATAATATTCCTTCGGACCGCAAAAATGAAATCACTGACGTCGCGCTGGAAAAAAATGTTAATATTTTAACGCTGCCCCCAGTTAAGAAAATTATGAATGGCGACCTTAATCCCAATCAGATCCAAAAAATAAAAATTGAAGATTTATTGGAAAGGGCACCTATAAAGATCAACGATGATCACATCCTTAGTCAAACGAAAGGCAAAAGGATATTAGTCACTGGTGCTGCAGGCTCTATAGGAAGTGAGATCGCAACCCAATTGGGAAGATACGAACCGCAGATGATTATACTGTGTGACCAGGCGGAGTCCCCCTTACATAATCTCCAACTCGATCTTCAAGATGAATTTCCAAATCAAGTATATCATACGTACATAGCCGATGTCCGAAGTACAAAAAGAATGCAATTACTTTTTGAAACGTTCAAACCACACTATGTCTATCACGCAGCAGCCTATAAACATGTGCCGATGATGGAAAACCATCCATTGGAAGCGGTACAAACTAATGTGATGGGAACAAAAAATCTTGCTGATTTAGCTGTTGAATTTCAAGTTGAAAAATTTGTTTTCGTCTCTACAGACAAAGCGGTCAATCCCACCAATATTATGGGGGCAACGAAACGAATTGCTGAAATTTACGTCCAGTCGTTGAACAATCATTTGGAAGCATCATTGCAAGAAAGTATCCATACTAAATTTATTACGACACGCTTTGGAAACGTACTGGGTTCAAATGGTTCTGTAATTCCACGATTCAGAGATCAAATTCAAAAAGGTGGCCCTGTAACGGTTACTCATCCAGAAATTACACGATATTTTATGACCATTCCCGAAGCATGCCGATTGGTTCTTGAGGCTGGAACAATGGGACAAGGTGGCGAAATCTTTGTCTTCGATATGGGAAAATCTGTAAAAATAGTCGAGTTAGCTAAAAAAATGATTCGTCTTTCAGGATTTAAGCCAAATGAAGATATTGAAATAAAGTTTACGGGATTGCGTCCCGGAGAAAAGTTGTATGAGGAATTATTAAATGATCTAGAAAATACCCTACCGACTCATCATGAAAAAATTATGATTGCTAAGGTGAGAGAAAATAATTACGACATCGTGCTCATGAAGATAGAAGAGCTGCAGCAACGATTGGCAACGCAAAACAAAAACGAAGTGGTGTACCAAATGAAAATCATTGTACCCGAATTCAAAAGCAAAAATTCGATCTACGAGCAACTGGATCGAGAAATCGAATTATCAAATAAGTCAGAAAACTAAACTTAATTCACTTTAAAATTGCAAAAAACTTGTATTTTTGCTCGAAAAGTGTATTTTTGCAATCCATATTTTACTGATTAGTAATGTCTAAAAACACAAATAATACAAATCAAGGTTTCAAACCTTCAAAAGGATCGTTTTTCCAAGATAACCAAAAAAGCGTAGTGTTCATTTTAGGTGGTATCGTTGTATTGATCTTACTTTATTTTGGATATCAAAAGCTGTATCTAGATCCGAGAGCAGAGGAAGCTTCGAACCGTATGTATAAAGCTGAACAGCTTGCCACAATTGATTCTTTGCAAAATAAAGCAATCATGGGGGATGGTGCATTTCTTGGATTTAAACAAATTGCGGATGAATATTCGAATACAAAATCGGCAAATATAGCGAATGCTTATTTAGGGGGATTGTATTTGCGCCAAGGTAAATTCGAAGAGGCTGTAAAAGCTCTTGAAAAATATTCTCCTACTGGAAGCCAAATTCTTGACCCTTTGGTAATTGGTTTAACAGGTGATGCATATTCAGAGTTAAAAGACTACAAAAAAGCTGCTGATTACTATAAACAGGCTTCCGAAAAATCGAGCAATTCTTACACAACACCGCTCTTTTTAAAAAAATTAGGCCTTGTTTATGAAGCACAAAATGATTACAAAGGTGCAGAGACTGCCTACAAAAAGATTAAGACAGATTTCCCTGAAAGCCAAGAGGCCGCTACCATTGACGGCTTATTAGGTCGCGTACAGGCACATTTATAAGCGATACAATGTCACAAAAAAAAGAGGCTATTTGATAGCCTCTTTTTTTGTGACCATCTAAAACACTATCTTTGCTCCTATTATGGCAAGTAGCATTAAAAATTTATCAGACTTCTCGCATATCCAAGTCGCGGATGCAAGTCCATTCAAATTCGCAATCGTTGTTGCACAATGGAATGCAGAAATTACAGGTGCATTATTGAATGGTGCAATAAAGGGCCTGGAGGAGCATGGCGCTGAAGAAGAAAATATCCAAATTATAGAGGTACCTGGAAGTTTTGAATTAATTTCAGGAGCGGATCTGGCAATGAGAAATCAGGGTTTTGACGCAGTTATTTGTTTAGGTTGCGTCATCCAGGGCGAAACAAGACATTTTGATTTCATCTGCGATGCAGTTGCAAATGGCATTGCTAATGTAGGGCTCAAATATAATAAGCCAGCAATTTTTGGTGTATTAACAACAGACAACCTCCAACAGGCATTGGATCGTGCAGGTGGAAAGCACGGGAATAAAGGTGAAGAAGCTGCTATTACAGCGATACAAATGGCTCATATTGCCAAAAAATTCTAATTTGGTATCAATTTTGCCTACTTATACTTACACGTCAATGATGAAAGTATTTATTGAACATAGTTTAAAGTAAGGTACTTCCATTTGTGATCAATCGATTAATAAAATATGCTATTATCTTATTAATCGATTTTTATTTTTCATCAGAATAAATTGTCGTTGATGGGCTCACATGGATAAAGTAAGCGGAACAATCGCCAGTCTCACAGAAAATAATGCAATGATGAAGTGGAGTATCTTTAATTTTTGCATAGTCCACTTGATGATTGTTTCTTAAAAAAATAGGGTTATGAAAATATTATCGAACGTATTCAGTATCGTTATCCTGACCTTGTTCTGTCAGTTGAATTTAATAGCGCAAGAGGATAGTCTACATAAACAGATTTGGCAAAGTATTGGCGGTCAAGAAAAGTGGGATTCGTTACAGTATTTAGCATTCTCTGCAAAAGGGAATAACATTTCAGACCAATTAGCTAACGAGGAACGAAAATTCTTGTTCAATCGGACAACGGGAGCGTGTCGATTTGATGGGTATACAGGAACAGACCAAGTGACTTACCTATTTAATTTTAAAAACCCTGGGGGTGATAAGCTCTTTATTGGCGGAAATTTATCCACAGACGAGGCAGAGCTTAAGAAATCAATCAAAAGCCAACTCTTTTTGGATTTTAATTTGCTCCTTTTACCCACCCTCATTGGACAGAAGAATGTGCAGCTCAAAAACCAGAAAGAAAGCTTTAGCGCAGGACAAAAATTAACGATATCCAATATCCTTTCTTCAACCCCCATTTTTGGGACCAGGATTGCCGGATTGCTTTACATCGATCAAAATACAGGGGAAATCGCGCGTTATGAATACACAGATAAGGGAGAAAAAATTACATATGAAGTGAGCAATTATAAGGAGATCGGCGACGGTATACGTTTACCAAGCCTATTCAATTGCACAACGAACGAACAGAGAAGTTGTCTATTCTCCTCTATTTCATCTTTTGTACAAGTAGAACAAAAAAAATTCACAGAACTATGATCAATTGGATAGCATTAAACACAGAAGAACAGCTACAAGAACTATATCAATCGGATAAAGTTGCAGCTATTTTTAAACATAGCACAACATGTGGTATCAGTAATATGGCTAAACGCAGTCTTGAACGAATGTCTGCGCTATCAGACCACGATTATACGATTTATCTCTTAGACCTATTGCGCTACCGTTCTCTTTCGAATGAGATTGCTCAACGCTGGAATGTAGAACATCAATCTCCTCAAATATTGATTATTAAAGGAAAAGACAGTATATACGATGCTTCACATGGCGATATCCAATTTGATGAGATCGAAAAATACTTAGTGGCAATCTAATAGTATAGTCCATGTCGGATTCTTTTTGGATTCCATCAAAATAAACAGCTATTTTTTTGGTTCTGGATTTTTTATTTCATCGTCCTTTTCCCACCATTCTGAAGATTGCAGATCATCGATTTCCCGACGGTCCTTTTTAGTAGGCCGACCGGTACCACGATCTCTTTTGAGGACAGGAGCGTGAAACATAGATTTATATCCAACCGTCTCTTCAACAGGAGTTTGATCCTCGTAGAATTGCACAGCAGTCTTTGCATCCACACGACGGTCCAGCAGGCCGGTCACAAGCACGATTTTACGCTCAATACCTTTTTGAACGTGATATACATCGCCTAACTTTACTTCGTAAGATGGTTTTATATTCTGTCCTTTTAATTTAACTCTTCCAGCCTTGCACGCCTCGGTCGCCAAGGTTCTGGTTTTAAATAAACGAATTGACCACAAATATTTATCAATTCTTAATTTTTCTGATGTTCCAGCCATAGTACAAAAATAGCTATTTTTAGAACCATTACAACCAAAAGAAATTATAGAAAATATCCATACACCTGAGTTCAATTATCAACCTTCTCCTATTCAATCGCTCACCAACCAAACGTCAACTCCTCATTGCAAGCGGACTGTTAAAACGAGCATTGCATGGTGAATGCACCTTCAACAGGTGGATTCAACGTGAACTCGCTGCGCGCACACTGTGGGTACGGTGAAGAGCTGATCATAAATTGGTACGCTGTTGGTATCTGGAAAGTATAACGCAAGGAACAATGGATAAAGTTGCTTTTAAGTCCAACTTTATCTAAGTTTGTACATCAAAATAAACTAATTCAAATAAGCAAAAAAATAATATGGTAGAGCCACTTAAAAAACTGATTGAGGAAGCTTGGGAAGATAGGCAATTATTAGAATATAAAGAATATACGGAAGCGATTCGTACGGTCATCATGAAATTAGATAGCGGTGAAATTCGCGTCGCCGAAATGATTGGCACCAGATGGCACGTGAACGATTGGATCAAGAAAGCTGTTATTTTGTACTTTCCTATTAATGACATGCGTGAAATGACTGCTGGGCCTTTTGTATTTCATGATAAGATGAAACTCAAAACAGACTATAAGCATACGGGCGTGCGTGTTGTACCCGGGGCATCGGCTCGTTTAGGTGCTTATTTGGCTAAAGGGGTTATTATGATGCCTTCTTATGTTAATATTGGTGCTTATGTAGACGAAGGTACGATGGTGGACACATGGGCAACTGTCGGCTCTTGCGCTCAGATCGGCAAACATGTACATTTGAGTGGTGGCGTTGGCATTGGTGGTGTATTGGAACCTGTACAAGCAGCTCCGGTTATTATTGAAGACAATGTTTTCATCGGATCAAGAGCGATTGTAGTCGAAGGTATTCGCGTAGAAAAGGAAGCCGTATTAGGTGCCAATGTTGTACTAACAGCCTCGACAAAAATTATTGATGTGACTGGATCTGAGCCAGTAGAATATAAAGGTTATGTGCCTGCCCGCTCTGTTGTTATTCCAGGATCGTATACGAAAAAATTTGCAGCTGGAGAATATCAGGTTCCTTGTGCCCTGATTATTGGACAACGCAAAGAGTCTACGGACAAAAAGACTTCATTAAACGACGCTTTACGTGAACACAATGTTGCGGTTTAAAATTAAAATTAGCATAGAAAATTAAAGATGAGTGGATTCGTAGATCGAGAAGATTTGAATAAGGCTTTGGAAACGCTAAAAAATGGTGGACTGATCCTTTACCCAACGGATACAATTTGGGGAATAGGCTGCGATGCTACCAATCCTGAAGCGGTAGAAAAAGTCTTTCAACTGAAAGGAAGAGACAAATCTAAAAGTCTGATAGTCTTATTACATAATGACAATCAACTGGCGAGTTATGTCAATGAGATTCCCGAAGTCGCTTATCAACTTATTGAATACACAGAAAAGCCTTTGACAATTGTTTATTCGAATGCCAAAAATCTTGCTCCCAATGCAATAGCGGAAGACGGATCTATTGGCATTCGAATTGTCAAACATCCTTTTTGTGAGCAGCTGTTACAACGCTTTCGCAAACCCATAATCTCCACTTCGGCCAATATCAGCGGTGAACCTACAGCAAAAGATTTTGATGAAATCGCTGACACCATTAAAGCTGGAGTCGACTATATTGTCGCTTACGACAGGAATGTAGCAACAGATGGAAAATCATCTACCGTTATGAAACTAGACCCAAGTGGTAAATTCGAATTTATTAGAAAATAATATGAAAAAGATCTTTTTATTTCTTGTTTTGGCCATTGTCGTCACTCGCTTTTCATTCGGGCAACAAAAGGATATTCCAGCAGCCAAGCCCGGAGTAAAATATGGGAAAGAAATTTCTGCTTCCAATGCGATTTCAGTGGCAAAGCTTGAAAAGGAGCTTACACAAAAGAATGCTTTCCATGGAAAGATAACGGGTAAGGTGGTAGAAGTGTGTAAGAAAAAGGGTTGTTTCATGACCTTACAACGTGACGGACAAGAGCCTATTACCGTGCGTTTTAAAGACTATGGTTTTTTTATGCCATCGAACATTGTCGGTAAGACGGTTGTCGTGGAGGGGAGCGCAAAGAAAAAAGAAGTTTCCGTCGCATCTTTACAACATGCCGCAAAGGATCTTGGCAAATCACAGGCTGAAATAGATCAAATTACACAACCCAAAAAAGACATAAGCATTATTGCTGATGGTGTTTTGGTTGTAAAATAAAGCTGTATACGCTTACGCTGTCGTTGTTCCGATGAAAAGATTTCAAACATCACCCTGTCAATCCATACTAGTCGATGGCACCTTAATGACCTTCGATACGCCCATTATTATGGGCATACTCAATGTGACTCCGGATTCTTTTTACGATGGTGGCGATAATACGACCGTTGAACGTGCGGTAGGGAAAGCAAAGGAGTTATTGCTTGAGGGAGCTCAAATTCTCGATATTGGCGCCTATTCTTCACGTCCAGGCGCACCATTAATTTCATCACAGGAGGAAATGGATCGAGCTCTACCCCCAATTCGAGCAATTAAAGCGGCGTTTCCTGACGCCATTTTATCGATTGATACCTTCAGGGCCGACGTTGCAGCTGCAGCGGTTGAAGCAGGCGTTCACATCATTAATGATGTATCTGGTGGTACACTCGACGATAATATGTTTGCTACAGTAGCCAAATACCAGGTTCCTTACATTCTTATGCATATGCGCGGTATTCCCGAAAATATGCAGGAAAAAACAGACTACACAGATATTGTAACGGATGTTGCCACGTTTTTGGGTGAGCGCATCGCCGTGCTAAGAAGTATGGGGGTGAAAGACATTATTCTTGATCCAGGCTTTGGCTTTGCCAAGACAGCCGAACAGAACTATGAGTTGCTTTATCGTGTCAATGAACTTCACTACTTCGAATTACCAATTTTGGGCGGAATATCCCGCAAATCCATGATCTATAAAAAAATCGGGATCACAGCCCAGGAAGCGTTAAACGGTACTACCGCTTTGAATACATTACTGCTCGAAAGAGGCGTACAAATTCTACGTGTACATGATGTAAAAGAAGCGAAACAGTTAGTTGATCTCTTCTATTCATAGATTAGCTCTATTTTCCTAAAAAGCATATCATCGGATTTTCACAGTGTGATACGGACTTTCCTTGCTATCGTCCAACTGTTATATAGGAATGGTCCGAAAGACTTAAAATCTATCAAATAAGTTAAGCTTAGATAAAAATTCCTGGGCAAAAAAACTGCCCAGGAATTCCAAAACTCGTTTTATTTTATTTCGCTGCTACGGTCAACACAGCCTTCTTATTCCCGGCAGTCAAATCCAGCGTGAAAATATAAGTCTTACCTGATTCTAATACTTTACCGGTTTTTATACCAAGATTACCCGAGTCACGTCCATTATTGCCATCCCCCACAAATACAATATCACTTGTAGTTGTGATGTCCGCACCTCCAAATTCACCTCCCCATCCTTTTTGATGGAAAAATTTGAAGTTGATGTTATCAGAATTTATGGACTCTCCGGCCTTAACCGTTATCTGATATTTCTTATTACCTAATGGAACCAAACAAAGCGCTTTATCCGTATTCCAGCCTACCTGATTACTGGATACCTTAGGTTTTCCAATTCCTTCGCCAATAATCCAGATGGCACCAGTTCCGTCATCTTGTAGTTTTGCCAAATCATTACCTGTCATCGCCTCAACCACAAAGTATTTTAAGTTAAAGTCTGCGGTAACACGGTATTTCCCGGTTGCTCCTTTAAACGAAAGAGTTCCATCGGCCGCTTGAGCAAAGTAATCTGGATCAATCCACCAATTTTGCAGATCCGCAATCCCTTCGAAGGTTGTCGCTTTTCCTTGCGCGAGCTCGATTTCAACTTTGGAATGCTTATCATCTAGTCGGCTAAACTGCGATCCATTGAGTAGAACAACAATAAACGGAGAAGCCTGAAAGGTCAATGTATTAAATTGAATCGGATATACACCAGAAGTCGAATTCGAGAATGGAATTTCGGCAGTAGAACCTAAATTAATAACATTATTGACCCAACCAAAATTCATTGCATTTCCTTGTGAACCAACTTTTGGCGCTTGGATATAGCCTTTTACTTCTGCAGGAAAGTTTTCTTTTGCTGCATATTGATTACGTCCTACCTTTTCCATTCGATAGGACTTGGATTCGGTGACCAAGGTTAAATACGGAAAGTCAGGTCTGCTGAGGCTTAGGTCAAAAGACTGTTCGCTCGTTTTCTGGCTTATATTCTGCAAAACAAATTTTAATGTTGCTTTTCCGTCGGGAATACCTTTCAGGAATGGAACATAAATCTTTCCAGCGTAGTCTCCGTTTTCTTTGGTACGGATCACGGTCTCTGTTACCTTGTCATCTGTAAAATACAACTGGGCTTTAACCGTAGAGAGTGCAACTTCGTTATCGGAAACGTGTACTTGGAATTCTAGGCTATCACCAAAATTTGCGGATGAGATAGGTGATTTCAATTCGATTTTAGGATCCCCTACCTGATAGGTATATTTTTCATCCTTTTTACAGGAACTTACTGCGGCAAGAGCAGCAGTTGCCAAGAGTAGATTGATGAAGTATCTTTTCATTTATTCATAATTTATGCGCTATCGGCAAGATAGCGCTTAGGGTTTATCGTCCTCCAATTAATAAGTCCAGCGGTAAGAAACAACCGCCTTTGCTGGCACATCATAGCTAAAATGATTTTTACCGTCAGCCAATGTGATTTTGCGGCTATCGCCTGAGTCATTTAATAAAACGACAGCATAGGTTCCATCTGTATTTTGAAACGCCGTATAAACCAAGCCTTCCGCAGTATACCCAGAAGTGCCAATCCGTATCGCTCCTGATTTGACCACCGCAGAAAGATGACCAACAATATAATAGTGCGAATTGCGTGTTATATTTTTATAATTCGCCTTACTGATATCTACAGCTCCATAACATGTCTGACAGCCGCCCTCCCGATTCGGTCCTTTTTCGGTATCTAACATCAGATTCCAGACAATTACACCCTTACTCCAATTGTTAACTGTGCCAATGGCGACTTCACGCATATCTTCCATCAAACGTTTTTCAAGATTCCGGCCATCATTCCATTCCCCAATGGATGTTTCTGTAAAGACCAGTTCTTTATCCGGACGTTGATTATGGATATCTATTAGCTCTGCTTTATCACCACCATAGTTGTGGTACGCCGCTCCTGCAAAGAATGAGGCTGCTTCGGCATCGTTATAAATCTTCACAGGATAATCAGTCTGATCAGCAATATCATCATAGTTATAATTATGATCAAATGCATAGATTTTTGTCGACAGGTTTGCTGCTTTTAATTGTGGCCCTAAAGATTGTTTTACAAAAGCTTGTTGTTCTTGCCATGACATATAAAGCGACGCGGAATTCTTCCTATTCAAAGGCTCATTTTGAACAGTAATCGAATAAATATTAATGCCTTCTTTCTTCATTGCCTGGATCCATTGCACGAAATACCAACCATAATCCTGGTAATATTTTGGATTCAGCTGTCCGCTAGTCCAGGAATCAAAAGGCTTTAAATCAGTCAGGTTGTTAACTTTCATCCATTTCGGTGGAGTCCAAGGTGAGCCCATGATCTTTATAGATGGATTGATAGCAAGTATCTCTTTAAGTACCGGAATGATATATTGGGTTTCTTCCATCTGCATGCCGAAATTTTCTTTCCCTTGCTTGTCCCAGCAGGTGTATTCACTCAACGAAAAGTCGGAGCATCCAATAGCAATACGAATGTAATTCATGCCCATCCCATCTTTATCGGAAAAAGTCTCTGTAAGAAATTTTGTTCGATCTTCCTTACTCATTTTCATTAGATTATAGCATGTAGAACCTGTAATTGCTGCGCCGAAGCCATCCATAGTCTGAAATTTCTTCGCTGGATCTAACGTAATTGTATTGGGCGACATATTAAATTTGGAGCTGAAATCAACAAAGCGCTTTCCAAAATCCAAAGACCGACTGCCTGTCGTGGTATAAATGGTAACATCACCACTTTTTTTAATATCTTCACCTTGTGAAGGTGTATAGCTGTCACGGTTACAAGATGTTGCCGTCACGAGACAGGACAACAAGAATGTATATATCATAGTTTTTTTATTATTGCGTTTCATCTGTTAGTTTTTTTTCCCGTCCATCGGAAGGGACTTCCCATTGTTAAATCAATTAATAGCCTGGATTCTGAACGAGGTTAGGGTTCTGATCAATTTTTGGTTGCGGGATCGGCAGGCGGTAAGAGTTTTTTGTAAAAGGGTATACCTGAGCTTTTCTCCCTGCGTCTTTTGCATAAACAGCATTCATAACTGGCTCTACCTTGTCTAAGCGCACAAGATCAAACCAACGCTGTCCTTCGAAAGCCAATTCTAGTCGGCGCTCTTTCAAATAAGCATCCAATAAAGCATCCTTATTTGAACGTACCGCTGCAGATAATTTAGGCAGTTTAACGCGCGTACGAATTTTGTCTATAATGTCGGCAGCTCCAGATAAATCTGATCCCTGTTGAATTAATGCTTCTGCTTTCAACAACAATAGATCAGCGTAACGAAGTTTAACAATACTATTAAATGCAGACCGCAACTTAAACATGAATGGGTAATTATTTGAAGGATAATAATTACTCCAGGTTGTTGAATAATAAACGATCGATTGGCCCAAACGAATTTGATCTCCCTCATTCGTATAGGTCTGTATCAAATCCCGAGACGGAGTTACCCATTTTGCCCAGGTAAAGTTATTATCATAATTGGACAAATCACGTCCAAACATCCAGGTGGCCCAATTACCGCCTCCAGCTGTAAACTGTGCTTCTAAAATAGATTCTTTCGTATTACGTTGTGCAAGATCCGTATTGCTTGCGTTCATCGCATACAAATCTGAGTAATTAGGATTTAGGTCAAAGCCATCTGCAGTCAGGGCATCAACAAATTGAACGACTTTACCATAATCCCGAATTGGTTTTTCGGCATAGATCTTTGCCAACATAGCACGCGCTACGGATTTAGTAAATAAGGTCTTATTGCCGTTATTGTTAGTAGGTGCATCAGCCAATCCATCTAGCAGATCCCTTTCAATCTGCTTATAAGCTTCTTCTTCGGTAGCTTGTTTTGGAAAATACTGTGGATAAACTTCATTGACATTATCTCCGGTAATATCGGGGGCAATGGTGGTAATCACAGGGATCGATCCGAATATACGGACCATATCAAACATGGCCAATGCTCTGAATAGTTTTGCTTGTGCCTTATACGTTCTAATATCTGTATCGCTCAGCGATTTATCGGCGACACTATCCACATAAATGATCAAGCGATTTGCGCGTCCAACGTCTTCCAGGTATCTTCCCCAATCGCGGTCAACGACAGAATTAGAACCTTCAATAGAATTGTTCTCAAAAGGTAAAACTTCCGCTCCGGTCGTTCCAGCATAGGAATTGTCGGCGTGCGAATCTCCAATCAAGAGCAGGTCGAGGTACCAATGCTCTTGTCGATCTTTCATCTGTTGATATATTCCAGCCAAATAGGTTTCCACTTCGGTCCTATTTTTAAAAACAACCTGTGTTCCTGTCTCTGTTTTACCCTGACTCACATCCGAATAATCCGAAAGCGGATCACGATTCAGCGAACAGGAAAATAAAAACAAAGAGCCCGTTAGCAAAGAAAGCGTATTACTTATATATTTTTTCATGATACAGACAATTAAAACTCAATATTAAGACCTAAAACAAATGAACGATTCTGCGGATAGGTTCCCCAATCAATACCTTGGATTCTAGCATCGGATCCGCCAGAATATTGGTTTACTTCCGGATCCATGCCCGAATATTTGGTCAAGGTAAATAGATTACTTACGGATAGATAAGGCTGAATTTTGTTGATACCAATCCGTTTCAGTTTTTCAGGCGTGATAGAATAACCCAAAGAAACATTTTTCATGCGCAGATAACTGCCATCTTCGACGAAATAGCTTGAGTTTTTCATATCGAAACCTGCTTTTGGAACATGCGTAATTTGTCCAGGTATCCGCCAACGATCCAATACCACTGTTGTTTGATTGCGACCGTCATACATTCCTTCTGTTTCCATACGACTGGCATTGAAGATATCATTGCCATAAGTCCCCTGAATGAATATACTTAGATCGAAATTCTTATAAGAGAAGCTGTTTGTCATACCGTACACAAACTTTGGAAGCGGATTACCGATATAGGTACGGTCGCTTGATGAAATCTTACCATCGTCATTCAGGTCACGATACATGAGTTCACCCGTTTCAGGATTTACACCATCTGATAGATAACCGTAGAATCCTGCAAGCGATCTCCCCGGCTCATTTTTTACCACGAAGTCATTGACATAATCGTTTGTCTTGACATCATAATACACCTGTTGTAAATCCAATTGCTGTAGTTTATTTCTGTTGAAAGAAATATTAAAATCTGTGTTCCAAGTTAAATTCCCGGTCAGATTCTTTGAATTCACCGCAAATTCAAAACCATGGTTGTTCAGACGGCCGCCATTTCTCTGGATCGTGTTTGCTTGCTGTCCTGCAGGTAGACTTGCATTCATTAAAAGATCTTTGGTATCCTTGTTGTAATAATCTGCACTGACGGTTAATCTATTGCTCAACATGGTGATATCAAAACCTATGCTGGTGGTACTTGTTGTTTCCCAAGTCAGGTCTTTCGCTCGTAAGATTGTTGGTTTGTTGATATTGGGCAATGAATTTTCTTTTCCTTCGACAAACCACTGTTGACGCTGGATACCGCTTAATTGCAGATACGCATAATCGCCTAATCCGTATTGGTTACCCGTTTGTCCCCATCCACCGCGAATTTTAAAATCATTAATCCAGGCAATATCTTTCATAAAGTCTTCCGAAGAAATTCTCCATGCAGCCGAAACCGATGGAAAATATCCCCAACGGTGTTCTGGGCTAAGCTTCGACGAACCGTCTGCACGCATATTCGCAGTCACTAAATACTTGCCATCATAATTATACATGGCGCGAGCAAAATAGGACATAATTCCCCAGTTTGATGCCGTAGATCCTGTCCTGTCCCAAGAAATCTTATTGGCAGCATTCAGCGTTTCAATGATGCCATTTGCATAGTTTGAGCCAAAAATCTCACTTCTAGCGTACTTAGAATCTGTCCAGGAAGAACCACCCATTGCTTCCAGATTATGCTTACCAAAGCTTTTGCTATACGTTAAGATATTATCCCAAGTTAATACGGTGTTTGTATTACGCATGTCGGAGGCCTCGCCAAATTGATTTCTTCCCCATGCTGTGGTCCAAGGATCCAGGAAGGTAGTCATAATGCCCGATCTTCGATCGAATGAAAACGAAGTTTTCCAAGTGAAGTTGGGCATAAAAGAAACCAATGCACTTCCTGTGGCGACAATCCGATTTTCTCGGTTATTATTATTTTTTGTCCGCGCTAAGTTTTCCAAAGGACTGGTGATGTTGCTGATCCCATAGAAATTATTATAGAATCGATCCGGATTTGCTAGATCCCATACCGGCGCATAAGTGGGTGTTGTAATCACGGAGGTAACAACACCGCCACGATTAGATCCCAAGCCCGAGGTAATGCCATTATCATTGTTATCCGAATAATTGATATTCGCATTGACCTTTAACCATTTTCGAACCTGATTGTCAATATTAGCACGGAAATTATACCGTCTAAAGAACGAGCCTTGTAATGTCCCTTTTTCATTCAAATAACCGCCACCCAGATAGTAACGGATTTTCTCATTACCATCCGAAATTGATATTTGATGGTTTTGCTGAATCCCTGTTTTGTAGGTCTCTTTAAACCAGTCGGTCTGATCCAACAATCCTTCCGGAAGATTGACTAGGCCGATCTCATCCTGTAAATCTTTGTATTGGCTGGTATTTAAAACCTGGACAGTGTTATTGACAACATTGGCTGTCCATTGTGTTCCAAGCGTTATTTTTGCTTCACCAGCTTTACCGGACTTGGTCGTTACTAAAATAACGCCATTCGAACCGCGAGAACCATAAATGGCGCCGGATGAAGCGTCCTTTAGAATTTGGATATCCACTATATCATTTGGTGACAAGAATTTAATATCCTCAACAGGAACCCCATCAACGACATACAAAGGAGTAGTATTGCTATTAAAAGATGTTATTCCGCGAATTTGTATTTGAGGTGCTGCACCTGGTTGACCACTCGGCTGAATAACAGTTACCCCGGCCGCTTTGCCTTGAATAGCTTGGCCAAAATTAGTAACGGGTCTCTTCTCTAGATCTTTGGTAGAGACAGAAGAAATTGCAGTTGTCACGTCTTTTCTTTTCACACTACCATAACCGATTACAATGACGTCCTCAAGCACATTGGTAGAAGAGTTTAATTGGACCACCATGGTACTATTGGCAGGCACTTCTTTGGTATCGTATCCAACAAATGTAAATTGGAGTGTACTGCCCGTACTAGCTGACATTTGAAAACGCCCATCTCCGTTACTGGAGACTGCATTGCTACTTCCCTTCTGTGTAATGGTTACCCCAGAAAGTGGTTTCTGATCATTGGCATCCAGGACACGTCCACTGATTTGGATCCGGTCTTGGGCAAACACCAAATTCATCAAGGTGAACAGGAAAGCCAACCCCATAGAAAAGGCAACTTTTCGTGTAAAGTAAATCATATGAAATAAAAAATTGGTTATTGTTTCATCTTTTGGTTATTCCAAAAATGGCAATGAGTTTCCCCTGCTTCATTGCTCAAAACAAAACTAAGGTCGCCTTGATACAGAAAAAAGAGCGAGTACTTAAAAAGTACCGGTTAAAAAACACAACAACCTAATAATAAGATTAATACAAAAACCAGAGCGCTTTAAAAAGTACCTAAATAAGCGAAAGAATCGAATTATCAACTGTTTTTCGGTATAGAAAACTGCGTCTACGCACGGTCAATTACCGCAATCTGGCAGACAGCAGCTTCAAAGGCGTCCCGATTTCCGGCAGCTTTATTACGTACCTTTGTTCTATAATTATAAACAGTCCGAAGAGAATAACGCAGGAAGCTTGCAATCTTTACCGAATCATCAATGCCCAATCGAATTAAGGCAAAGATGCGAAGTTCGGTATTTAACAGCTCTGTCTTTTTGGGGTATATCTTCTCGTCCTCCTGGAGCAAAGCATTGAATTCATCAACAAAGGTTGGATATAAGTTTAAGAAAATACGATCAAAATTAACATACAGTTGTTTTACCTCCCGTTCCTCCATTTGTGTTGACTTCAACTGCTCACGAAGAGCATCCCATTGTTGATTTGTAGCTTTCTTTAATAAAACCTTTCTAATATCTTCCATTTTATCGATATAGCTGGAGCACATATCAAAAAATTGAGCAATATACTCTTCTTTGATGTGGTTGGATTCCGATAATTTAAGGTTAGTCTGATTAATTTCTTTATTTAATGATCGAAGCTGCTGATTTGTTGCTGAAAGCTGTGATCGTATTCTTCGCAAATGTTGCACCTGTCTATAAATAATAAGGAGTGCAATGATGACACCAATCAATAAAATACTGACGATAACAACTAAGCCAACCAACTGCTTATTTTGACTACTGATTTTCTGCTGATAGGCTGCATTGATGATAGGATATGAAGAGGTACCTTCGATAATCCGATACCGGACTTTACATAACATTGCATCGTCAATTGCTTTTTCGATAAACTGAAAAGCTCGGTCAAAATCTTGCTGATCATAATATGTTAGGGCGAGGTCGTGAAAAGATGCGTTGTCACGATTAGCCATTTCAATATCAGCACTCGCCGATATGGAAAGATAATAGATTTGACTTTTTATATCCTTCTCATACTTATATATGAGTCCCATAAAATACGCTATCAGGGCGCGCTGCTCAACATCCTTCTTGTTTTCATTCCAAAGCATTAACAGTTGTCTTTTAGCATCCTCACGATTACCGTTGAACAACGTTTTTATGGCAATGGTGGTACGATATTCCAAGGAAGACTTTGGCAGTACCGTCAACAATGAATCACGGTACTTTTCACTTGCCTGATAATACTCTGATCGATTATTGCTCTGACCATAATGGCTATAGAAAGAGCTGTAGGTATCATAATACTTTGCCAGGAGATCCCTGCCAAGATGAGCTGACTCGACTTGCTTCAATAATTGTGCGGCTTCGATGTATCTTCCGATAGTGGAATATACCCATGCCAAATCGAGATGAATCACTGCCTGTAAAGAATCATTATCTAGCGGAGCCAGTTTTTGACACAGTAAAATATAAGAAAGCGCTGCGTCAGAATCAAATTTCTTATAATTTTCAAAGATTTCGTAGTTTTTCTTCAAAAATTCAGCAGGATTACTTTCGAGAGCTTTTGCTTCTTGTTTCAGTTTTTCCAGCTTATCTTCACGATTTTTGACGTAAATCTTTTGGTTGTCCATTAAATATTCCAAACGTTGTAAAACGCCAATACTATCCGAAGTCACTTGGGCAGATAGGTAAATACTAAAATGAAAGAAAAGTAGGAAAAGAAAAATGCGCTGCAACATACTAAATCGGTTCAACATTCTGTTGCCTAAACTACATAAAAATAACTACAAAACATGCATGACTTTGCAGCGACCATTAGCAATGACAACAAACTTAATGTTCTTTCTACCCTCTAACATGAAGGACTATCAGAAAAAAAAGAGGACGTCTCACGACGGCCTCTTTCCCTGACCTTTTTGGGTCCAAGAATTAACAAGTTAATTCTTTATCGCATGAAAAATAGTTTTCCTATTGAAATAAAAATCTTATTGCCAGCCCCCTCCTAGGGCTTTATAGAGTAGAATCTGGTTTAACGTACTCTCTTTCTCCAGCTCCACTTTTCCAACTTGGGCTTCCAAAGATTCTTTTTGAGCCGTCACAACATCCAATGATGACACCCTCCCGGCAATAAACAGCTCTTGGGCAGCTTCAATAGATAATTCCAATGCCTGAACATGCTCATCTACGAAATTACGTCGTTTGACGATTGCCTCTTGCGTCATAATTACATTAGAAACCTCATTGTAAGCATTTAAAACCGTTTTTTCATAGTCCACAAATGCTATTCCATAGTCTGCTTTAGCAATCTCATACTGCGTTTTAAGCTGTCTTTGATTAAATAAAGGAAGTGTGATACCGCCAAAAAGATTATAAGCAATAGATCTATCCAAGTTAAATAGCTTACCAAAGCTAAAGCTCTGTAATCCTACAAATGGACTTATTGCAACAGAAGGTAGAAATGCCAGACGTGAAGCTTCTTGGCTGTTTGACGATGCAATCACCTTGAGATAGGCAGCTTTAATATCCGGACGTTGATTCACGAGGTCATCTGGTGTACCAAATTGCATGGCATGATATAAATCTGCATTTTCGGTATAGGTACTTCTTACAATCGGTTGATAAAAGCGTCCCAGTAATCCATTGATATGATGTTCCCACAAAGCTATCTCTTGAAGTAACTGCTCCTTGGCCGCTTTGGAGTTGGCTAATAAAGCCTTAAATTGCTGTACAGATAATTCTGTTGCATAACCAGCATCCTTTTTTACCTCAACAACTTCTAATGCATTTTTATGCAAGGCAATATTCCGATCGTATACCTTTATTTTTTGGTCCAACGCTATCAGTTCATAATAAGCCGTGGCAATATTGGAGACCAGCTCTGTTTCTAAAAGGCGCTTACCTTCCTGTTCAGCTAAAAAGCCAAAATAAGCTGCTTGTTTTTGGCTCTTCAACTTTCCCCAAAGGTCAATCTCCCAGGAGGAGCGAAGTCCTATAAAATAATCTGGAATAAAGGGCTCAGGCAATTTTTCATCACTTTTCAGGTTTTCCGAAAAATTTGAATCGTAGTTACCTATTCCCGATTCTGTATAATGTCCATATTTCCGTATTCCACCTTCCACTGCAGCTTCAACGGTTGGCCCTAATGCCGCCTTACGCTGTTTAAAATAAGCTTGTGCAGATTCCAGTCGCAAGATCGATTGACGAATATCCATATTATTCAGCAAAGCAGAATCAATCAGAGAAACTAATTTTGGATCCCTAAAGATTTCCTTCCAGGACCTGCGGCCTACATTTAAACTATCCGGCGAAATGTTTTTGGAAAATGAGGTCGGTACATTTACTTTCTCGGGCTGATGGGCCTTTTTAGGCACCGAACAACTACCCAATAAAATAAGTGCGGCTATGACTAAAGACGCTTGTTTGACCACTTGTTTCTTATTATCCTTTTTTGAAAATAAAATCACTAATCCAGGGATGACAAGAATCCCAAGTATGGTTCCGATAAGCATCCCGCCTACCGCAGCGGTACCAATACTCCGATTGCCCAATGCTCCGGCTCCACTGGCCATCATTAAAGGAATCAAACCTGCTATAAATGCAAAGGAAGTCATTAATATGGGACGCAAACGGGCTACCGCTCCTTCAATTGAAGCTGTCACGATATCCATTCCCTGCTTATATTTCAAATTGGCATATTCCACAATCAGGATAGCGTTCTTACCCAACAAACCAATCAGCATCACCAATGCTACCTGCGCATAAATATTGTTTTCCAATCCGAAGACTTTCAAGAAAATAAATGCACCAAAGATCCCTGCCGGAAGACAGAGGAGAACCGGTAAAGGCAACAGAAAGCTTTCATACTGCGCACATAACAACAGGTAGACAAATAGAAGACATAGGGCAAAAATATACAAAGCCTGGTTTCCAGAAATCTTTTGCTCACGGGTCATACCCGACCATTCAATACTATAGCCTTGCGGCAAAGAAGAAGCAATTTTCTCCACTTCTTCAATGGCTTGACCTGAGCTGAAACCTGCTGAAGACTGCCCTGTGATCATGGCTGAACTAAACATATTATAACGCGTTATTTGTTCAGGCCCATAAATTCTTTCCATGGAAATAAAGGCATTGTAAGGTACCATCTCACCTGTCTCATTCTTTACATATAGGCGCAATACATCTTCTGGCCGTTGGCGATATTCGGGGCCAGCCTGAACCATCACTTTATACATTTGTCCATAGCGAATAAAGTTTGTTGCATAAAGACTTCCCATCAAGGTCTGCAGGGTATTCATAGCATTTTCTACTGATATCCCCTTTTTTGCAGCCATATCGTAGTCAACCTTCAGCATATATTGCGGGAAGTTCACATCAAAGCTGGAGCTGATATCCTGAAGGACCTCGCTTTTCTCCATATCGTCCATAAACTTCTGCAGCACCTCTGCCGTTTTATTGAGATCCTCATTACCACTTCGATCCAAAAGTCGCAACTCAAAACCCGACGAATTACCAAATCCCGGCACCGTTGGCGGCGGAAAGAAATCAATCTGTGCATCAGCAAAATCCTTGGTTTTATCGCGTAGCTCCTTAATGACATCATCGACAGTCTGGTCCCGCTCTTTCCAAGGCTTAAGGTTAATCATACCCATTCCGTAGGAAGCTCCTGATACTTCGGTAACAATACTATATCCTGACAAGGTAGAAACAGTTTCAACAATATCAAGCTTTCTTGATACGGAGTCAATTTTATCCAAAACGCGTTCTGTGCGGTCTACAGTTGCACCCGGCGGTGTCGTTACCGCGACATAGATCATCCCTTGATCTTCTGTTGGAATAAATCCAGAGGGTAAGATGGCACTACTGCCCCAAGTTGCTACAAAAAATCCTCCCAACAAAAGAAGTGTCAGTCCGCGCCTTGCACTCGTTTTTACCAAAATACCTTTATAGCCAAAGGCTGTTTTATCATAGATTTGGTTGAATTTTTTAAAGAAACGGTCCAACCAGTTATTCGTTGGTTTACGGTCGTGTGGCGATTTTAGGAAAAGTGCACACAACGCAGGAGTCAATGTTAAAGCGTTGATTCCAGAAATAACAATAGCTGCTGCGAGTGTCAGCGAAAATTGACGATAAAATATTCCGACCGGTCCTGAAAGAAAGGCTACTGGAACAAAAACAGCCGACATAACTAAGGTGATGGCCACAACGGCACCACCAACTTCTTTCATGGCTTCCAATGTTGCCTCCATGGGTTGGAGATGTTCCTCTTCCATTTTGGCATACACAGCTTCCACGACAACAATACCATTATCTACCACAATTCCTATCGCCAATACCAATGCAAATAAGGTCAACAGATTGATGGAGAAACCGAGCATCTGCATACAAAATAGTGCGCCAATCAAACACACGGGCACGGCCAAAATAGGGATAATTGTGGCTCTAAAATCTTGCAAAAAGATAAATACCACAATAAAAACCAAAAGGAATGCCTCTAATAAGGTTTTGATAACAGAGGATATTGAAGCATCCAAAAACCGCGACACATCATATCCCATCGTATAGGTCATGCCGGTCGGGAACTGGGTCTGTTTCAGCTCTGCCATCCGATCCTTCACACGCTGAATAACCTCCTGTGCGTTTGATCCAGGCAATTGCTTTAACATGATGGAAGCCGAGGGCCGACCATCGGTCTTTGACACCATTTCGTAATCTAATGAGCCAAATTCAACATCGGCAACGTCTTTTATACGAATAATGGAGCCATTTGCCGTGGCGCGAATAGGAACGTTAGCATATTCCTCAATTTCAGTGAATTTACCCGGATAACGCAAAACATATTGTTGCATATTACGCATTTTATCCGAGCTGATACCTGTTTGACCTGGCGCGGCCTCTATATTCTGTTTGCGTAATGCAGCAACCACCTCCTCAGCAGAAATATTATAAGCTGCCATACGGTCAGGCTTAACCCAAACACGCATCGCATAGTCGCGCATCCCCATAATCTGAGCAAGTCCAACCCCCTCAATACGTTTAAGTTCCTTTAGAATGTTAATGTCCGCGAAGTTGTAAATGAATCTTTCATCTGCCGTTTCATCGTCCGTAAAAACATTCAGATACATCAACATCGAATTGACCTCTTTCTCTGTAGTAACCCCTGCTTTAATTACTTCCTCGGGTAGTTCATCCAATACTGTTGTAACGCGATTTTGTACGTTTACAGCAGCGATATCTGGATCCGTGCCGACTTCGAAAAAGATCTGAATCACTGTGCTCCCGTTATTGGTAGACACCGAGTTCATGTAAGTCATCCCTGCAACACCGTTAATTGCCTTTTCTAAAGGAATAGCAACTGCATTTGTACTCACTTCGGCGTTAGCTCCTGTGTAATTGGCATTGACGACTACAGAAGGTGGAACAATATCCGGAAATTGTGTAATGGGCAATGTAAATAAGGCCAACAGACCCAAAAGTGTAATAAACACCGAAATAACCAACGACAGTATAGGCCGTTTTATAAATGTTTCAAACATAATCTATCCTCCGCTACAATTTCCTCATTTTTGGATTAATCTTCATTCCACTCCGCAGTCCTTGCACTCCTTCATAAACAACTTTGGCATTGGAATCCAAACCTCCGTCCACAATGTAATAATGGCCCACACGGGGGCCTGCACTAAAAGGTGTCATTTTAACGGTACTATCTGCCTGTAGTGTATACACATAGGTCTTATCCTGAATCTCAAATACTGATTTTTGATGTACAAAAGTGTGCTCTCCTGTCTCCATAGGTACCGCGATCTTACCAGTTGCACCGTGTTTTAGGATATGTTCGGCATTTGGGAATTGGACCCGAAGGGCAATCGATCCTGTATTGGCTTCAAACTCACTTTCAACAAGATGCGCAATTCCTTCATGTGGATAAAGCTCACCATTGGCTAAAATTAATTTCACCGACTTTTGCGTTTCTTTGCCATTCAGCTTATCGCGCATAAGTGCTAGATACTCCCGTTCAGAAATATCAAAATAAACATTCACTTTGCTGAGGTCAGAGATTGTTGTTATCAAACTTCCTTCGGTCAAAAGAGATCCCTCACGTAGTAAAATACGGTCTATACGGCCGTCAAAAGGAGCCCGTATAACCGTATAATCCAATCTTGTCTGTGCCTGATTAACCAACGCACGAGCTTCCTCTATTTTAGAATTGGACGCTTTTAGCTGAATCTTTAATAGATTATACTCCGAAGGGCTCACAATATTCTTGTCAACCAATTTTTGAGTTCGTTCCATCTCCAGTTTTATCTTTTGAGATTCGGCAATAGCATTATCATACTGTGCTTTGGCTTTGGCTAATTCTGAACGGTATTCCTCATTATTATATTTAAATAATAGCTGTCCTTTCTTTACCCAGACGCCTTCATCAACATAGATTTTATCCAAAAATCCATTCAGTTTAGAGCGAATCTCGACGTTTTTTAAGGCTTGAACATCAGCAATATACTCCTGGTAAACAGTAGTGTCCATCACCATCAAAGATGCAACAGGGATATTTTTGAGTTCTTCTTTCTGATCAGCGTTAGCATTAGAGGAGCGGCATGATGCCAGCATCCCAACCGCACCAAGTAAAAGGCACAGTATCCGTAATTTGTTCATAGGGAAATAATCTTCTTTTTAGTGGTCACTATGGAATACCCAATTAATTTTCATCCATGTAGGCGTTTACCAGACATGGGTATTTCAAACGATAATAAAATGTAAAATGTTAAATTCTCTTGCTAGCCATTAAATTTCAATGACTGAAGGGATCATGTAAGCAAAGGGACTACGATAACTTCATCAAGTCTGAGTTGTACGCTATAACCTCGGTCGTATGACGCACAAAAACTGTCATACTTTTCAACTTTAATGAAATGTAGCTTTGAATGAAAAGATAAATAGAAAATAGTTAGAACGGTCGAAACCGGTATAGGAACCGATAGTAACCCGGCCGACAGATGGTTTTAGAACGGTAAAAAGGATGTTCGTCATCCTTTGCAAAGCATAAAGCGGTAAAAACAATACCGAAAACAAAAATGAATATTGGTAACACTTGACTATTGACGGCAAATATGCGATAATCGTCCTGCAACAGCACTTTTTCCTCATGGGAAGATTGAATAGGATCCAAATCCAATACATCATCTAAAAAATACTCCACAATAGTCTCACCCGCATGCACAACCTGTCCCGTTGCTGACGAGAAAGAATCATACGTCAACAAATTAAGGTATGCAAAGAGTATTAACAAATGAAATATTTTACCTAACATATTCTAATTAAGAACCACAAAGGTATGATTTTAAATACCCAAGATTATTGTATTCATGTAAAAAAACCATGACAGCCTCAAAATTAACTATCATGGTTTTCAAATACAACTCAATTTTCATCGATTGTTAAGAACTTTTAACGTTCAATGAAGTCGCCGGATCTTCGTATAGATTAGAGCGCACGGAACTTATTGCTGTAGTAATTTTATTTCTTATCTATGTTTTCACGACTAAAGGAATACGGAGCGTCCTCTTTTTTTGTACCTCTATTTTTATTTGGGGCATCGCTCATTTTGAACTGAAGGTTGGCACCCTGCAGTAAGTCTTTATAACGGATATAATTCCTGTCATAAGGTTTTCCATTCCAGGAAAGTTGGTCCACATAAACCTGATTTCCCTCCTTTTGCTTAGCTTCAATCAGCACTTTTTTACCGTTTTCAAGACTTAGGGTCACCTTATCAAATTGTGGAGAACCGATCACATATTCTCCTGATCCGGGTGAAACGGGATAAAATCCCAATGAAGAAAAAACATACCACGCCGAGGTCTGCCCATTGTCTTCGTCTCCACAATAGCCATCCGGTGTGGGCAAATAGAGTTTATCCATTATTTTACGTACCCAATATTGTGCTTTCCATGGCTCTGCAGCATAATTATAGAGGTAGGGCATATGTTGAATCGGCTGATTACCATGCGCATACTGCCCCATATTCATCACCTGCATCTCACGCATTTCGTGTATCATACCGCGACTCTTCATCCCCTCATAACTCGGAATAACAAATACGGTATCCAACATGGATACAAATGACTTATTACCACCCATTAAATCAATTAAACCTTGAGGATCGTGGAATACACAAAAACTCCAATGCCAAGCATTTCCTTCCGTATATTCTCTTGACCAAGCACTCGGGTCAAAATTGGGAACGAATGAACCGTCGGCATTTTTTCCGCGCATCAGTTTAGTACTTGGATCAAACAGATTTCTATAGTTCATTGCCCGTTTGGCATAAATAGCTGTTTCCGCCTGGGGTTTACCCAACATTTTACCAAACTCATAGATACACCAGTCGTTATAAGCATACTCCAGTGAACGCGCTACATTTTGGTCGACCTTTACATCGGCGGGGATATAGCCTAATTTGTTATAGTATTCATAACCAAAACGGCCAGTAGATGTGTGTCTGGGATAGGCATTATTGGCACCATGTTTCAATGCTTCCCACAATAACTCTTTATCATATCCCTTCCGACCAGTAATTAACGCATCCGCGACAATAGACGCAGAATTGTTTCCAATCATCGATGCGCGGTGTCCTGGCGAAGCCCACTCAGGAAGATAACCGCTCTCTTTATAAGCATTTACCAAGCCTTCTTGCATGCGATCGTTCATAGAAGGGTATAATAAATTCAATAGTGGAAATAAACTGCGGAATGTGTCCCAAAAACCTGTATCTGTAAACATTTCTCCAGGTAACACCTGGCCATTGTAGGGGCTATAGTGAATACGGTTACCCCTTGCGTCGATCTCCGAAAAATCTCTAGGGAAAAGTGTTGATCGGTACAGACAGGAATAAAATGTACGCAGCCTGTCAATATTATGGTCTTCAACTTGTACACGTCCCAGAACGTCATTCCACTGTGCTTTACCTTCGTCAATAACCTGTTGAAATGTCTTCGACTCAACTTCTTTCAAATTAATTTCTGCCTGTTCAAAACTTATAAAAGAGGAAGCGATCCGAGCAATGACTTTCTCGCCTCTCTTCAGGGAAGGGAAGCCAACGACTGCTCCGGCGTGATTATCCTGAATTTCCAATTCATCTGTTCTTATCGCGCCGCTTTTAACAGCAGCTTTGTAGGAAAAAGGTTTATCAAAAGTAACGACGAAATAATTTTTAAAATTATCCGGAACGCCGCCGCTATTCTTTGTTGAATAACCGATGATCTTATTTTCCTGAGGAATTACTTTAATATAAGAGCCCTTATCAAAGGCATCGACGATAACGTAAGCACTATCTGTTTTAGGAAAGGTAAACTGGAAGATTGCCGCTCGTTGCGACGGAGACAATTCAGTTGTTACATCGTGATCTGCGAGATAAACACTATAATAGTAAGGTTTTGCAATTTCGGCTTTATGTGAAAACCAGCTTGCTCGTTTCTCCTGATCAAATTGCGGAGTTCCCGTGACAGGCATGATTGAAAACTGCCCATAATCATTATTCCAAGGGCTTGGTTGATGGGTTTGCTTGAACCCTTTGATTTTATCTGCAGTGTAAGTATATACCCAGCCGTCTCCCATCTTGCCCGTCTGTGGTGTCCAGAAATTCATACCCCATGGCCTTGCGATCGCAGGATAGGTATTCCCGTTAGACAATTCATACTTCGATTCGGTACCGATCAGAGGATTCACAAAATCAACCGGTGAGGGCTGCTGCGCCATAGCTGCATGAATAGCGCATAGAAAAAGAATGCTACCTGTAAGTTTTTTAATATTAAACATATTTATGCTTTTGGGTTGAACGTCATTAAGAAAAAAGCTAAAACGTATTAGTAAATATAGGGAAGAAATTTAAATATAACGGATTGACCAGCTGTTTTTCACAAGATGGTTACAAAAAATCCCACAATCAAATGATGTGGGATTTTCATTTTAACTACTACCATCCAGGATTCTGACCCAAGGAGGGAGACTTTTGGATCTCTGAATTTAATATAGGAAACAGATAGTGAGTTGGCGCCGTAAAGACCCTACTTTCTACAAAGAAACGCTCCATTCGATAACGCTTATCTCCAATTTGAATTTTACCATTTGCGTCTTCGACAGCCCGCATACCATTAATCATATTCTGAAGTTTCGGATAGCTTGTATTACCATTTTTCCAATAATTAACACTGCGTTCGTTATTCGTACTACCTGATGCAGTAAAGGTTTGATATTTAGATTTCTCCGCCGAACTACTTGGTTCTAGATACAAACGACTATCAAAGGCTCTCTTGTTCTCGTAAAAGAATTCAACCCTTCGTTCACGATAAATGTACTCACGCATCAAATTTTTATCAGCAAGTGTTGTCAAAGGCATGGGCGCCATAAAAGACCTAGCTCGTACCTGATTAACTAAATCATAGATCTCCTGTGTTGGTCCATCAACTTCATTAACTGCTTCGGCGTAAATGTAAATGAAGTCTGGTAAACGCCATACTGGAGGCGCACTGATGATAACACTCCCATTCTTATTCCAAGCTTCCTGCAAAAATTTTCGTAAATAATATCCTGTTCGGGTCGCATTATTAGCGCCAATCTGATCAGCACCACTGGCAATATTAGTCTGAGAAGGATTATTGTTACCTCCTCGAAATGCAGCTCCATGGAATATAATATCACGATAAAAACGTGGATCCCTTTTGACTGAAGTATATGGGTTGCCATCATCGTAACCATCTTGTTTAGCCTTACCACTATAAATAGGATAACCAAAACCATCCGGAGAGAGGTACTCATATTCATCGACCTGCTCCTGCACCGGCATTTGGCGAGCCCCCCCGCCGCGGCTTGGTGGGTATACATCTCCAAACCACCCTTCGCCCTTGTAGCGGGTAAAAAATAGTACATACTCATTTTTGAAGGCCTCCATATCATAAAACATTTGCCATAAACGAGTGTAAACCGTTGAATTGCTGGTATTTTGCCCCCCACTATCGCCAAAATCGGTATTTGAATACTTTTGATAAAGACTATAACGTTTTCCTCCAGCAACCTTGCTGTCCAAAACAGCCTTAGCGGCCTCTTTAGCTTTCACCCAACGTTGCGGATCATATGTGGCATATTCGGATTCAAACTTACGTGTCCCATTGTAGCCTTTTGCCGCAGATCCATTCCAAAGTGGTGTAGCGGCCATCCAACGCGCCTCCGCAATCAGCCCAAGACATGCACCTTTATCAATACGCCCGAAATTCTGTCCCTCCCATCTCTCGGGGACAGCATTATATGCTATTGTCGCATCAGCGATAATTTTATCGATAACCTTATGTACTGATTCTCTTTCGAAATTCATATTTTCAGTAGCTGTGATGACATGGTCTATATAAGGTATTTCACCATATATACGAACAGCCATCAAATGAAAGTAAGCTCTTAAAAAGTAAACCTCTCCTACACGCATAGGCAACGACCCCGGCTCCAAAATGTCATCGGGCGTGCTGTACTTCTTGATCCCTTCCAAAATAATGTTTGTTCTACGGATGCCGTCAAACATGCTATTCCAAAACTGTCCATTGTCTCCTGGCAATTCATTGATATTCCAATCACCATTGTTATATCTGTTTGTAATATTTCCCTCTACTGTCGATCCCTCTGCCTCATCAGTTATTGCAGCACTCGAAAAATGATAGAACCAAGAAATAGGCTGATTTACACCCTTAGCTTTAGCATAAACATCCGTAACTAGCTGATTAACTTTTTCATATCGAGTAAAAACCTCATCTTCCCTGATTTGATCATCAGGTAATTTATCTAAATATTTGTTGCAGCCTACGATTAAAGAAAGTACAACAACTGCCATAAAAAAAAGTATTCTTTTCATATTTACACATTCATAAGGTTAGAAATTAAGATTTAACCCAAAGTTGTAAACTTTCAAAATCGGGTACCAGTAACCACTTGTATTTCCCATCTCCGGGTCTATACTTAAATCCTTGAGACCTGACCAAGTAAATAAATTCATTCCTTGGGCGTAAACACGCAATTGGTTCAAACCAATTTTTTTTATAAGATCCTTCGGTAGATTATAGCCAATCTCTATATTTTTAAGTCTCAAATATTTAGCGTCATATAAAAACAAACTGCTATTGCTATTTTTGTTATTCTCTGAATTACCGATATGTAATGCAGGATAGGTAGCTGTTGCAGCAGTTTCTGGTGTCCAGCGCCCCAAATGAATTGGTCGAACAGAACCGAGTTTGTCCTGATCAAAAGTTGGGAAATCCCAAACTGCAGCATCTTTCAACAAAATGGAGGAATTTAATGCACCTTGAAACAGAAGGCTAAAATCAAAGCCCTTATATTGTAAAGAGATTGGTAAGCCAAATTGAATCTCCGGGCTCCTTGGATTCCCCATAACAGTTCGGTCTCCTAAGTCGGTAATCTTACCATCACCATTCAAATCTTTATAGATCACGTCTCCTGGCCCCACTTTTCCCCAAGGCTGAAAATTACTCTGATTTACTTGATCCGCCTCTGTTTGATCTTTAACAAAATGATCAAAAACATAGACAAAATTTTCATAAAGTCGCTTGCCTGTTGCCTGCCTATACTCATATTGGCGTGGAACTTCTTGTCGGTAGATCAACTTGTTCCTAGAAAAGGTAAAATTAGGTTTCACCGAAAGTCGAAGATTATCCCCGATCATATCAGAATAACTCATTTCAATATCAATACCTCGATTTCGGACTTTTCCAATATTGATCAATGGTGATGTTTTTCCAACCACACCTGGAAAACCAATATCATCCGATCCTAATTCGGTAATAATGTCATAACGATAATCTTCAAAGACATCCATGCTAAAATTAATTTTGTTCTTTAAAAATCCCATATCAAGACCGATATTCGTTTTTCTAGATTTCTCCCATGTTATATTTTCGTTTGCCAAACGCCCTTCACGCACACCACTTAGCCCATTATTAAAATTCTGTTCGCCAAAGCTATAACCATCCCCCCCCTGGAAAAATGCCAAGTATCCAAATCGGGCATCACCGGGCATTTTATCATTCCCAACGAGTCCCATAGATGCCCTAAGCTTCAAAAAGCTCAACCAGTCTTTCGTAGTGGACATAAACTTCTCTTTACTAATTACCCAACCCAATGCTCCCGCAGGAAAAAAGCCATAACGCTTTCCTTCGATAAAATTTTCAGATCCATTGTAACCAAAGTTAAATTCTGCTAAATATTTTTCGAGATAATTATATGTAAACTGTCCTGTCATACCTTGATAACGAATATCAACACTTGCTCTTGAATTTGTCGCATCATAGACAGACTGGCTTGAGCGATTAAAAAGCAACATCCCCGTCACATTATGCTTATCATTAAATAGCCGGTTGTAATTGATTTTTCCTTGAATGAAAGTTCTATTAAATGGACTACTTTGCGTAAATGAGTTCCCAACAGTTTGATCAACTGTATACTTGTTACCATTTCTATAAGTGCCTTCATAGTATTGTGGGTTCATAAATAGATCTATACCATCTGTAGGTTGAAAGGTGGCGTAATTAGGATACACCCTATAGCCTTCACTATATGTACCAAGTTCACGTCGAACCCACTGTTGTTCACGAGCATCATAAGAAAATATGCCATCGACAGAAAGGCCTTTAGTAATGAAATCCATATTCCAGCCAACAGCAAAACTCCCTTCCAGATACGTATTTTTCTCCGTATGATATCCAGACCTAGTCAATTCACCAAGAACATTAAACCGATAAATTTGATTGCCAAACAGCAATCCAGAGGGATTATTCAACAGATAGCCCTGCGTAGAAGGCTGACTATTGGCGTCAAGAACAATAGGCAAATACGGTGGCTGCGTCATCGCCAGTGTCATTAATCTACTAGCAGAAGTTCCGGGTGATGTTCGATTGGTAATTCGCGCACCCAAATTGAGTTTAACCCACAAGTTTTTTGTGATGTTGACGTCAATATTGGATCTGAAATTATAGCGCTGAAATTTAGGAGATACATTATATTTCGATAAATCAACATGATCATAATTATTTTCCTGCCCCATATATCCACCCATAACGAAATATTTCGCCACATCATTCCCGCCTCGTATGGATAGATTGTATTCATGTTGAGGCGCTGTTCTGAAGATATAATCAAAATAATCCCAATTATAACCTCGACCATCAGAATTATCCCCCTTTGCGCTTCTAAATTTATCTATCGCCTCCTGACTAAATAATTTTAAATTATCAATATTTCCACCCGATAACCTTGCATCATTCGTTAAAGCCTCATTATAAAGCGTTGCATAATCAGCAGATCCCAAAAGCATCGGCAACTGTGCTGGTGTATTTAAACCATAGGAAGCTTTAAAATCAACAGTTGCCTTATCAGCAGATTGCCCCCGTTTTGTCGTAACCACGATAACACCATTTGCTCCCCTTATTCCGTACGGAGCAGTAGCCGCTGCATCCTTCAAAATCGAAACTGTCTCAATTTCATCTGGCGCCAAATAACTCATGTCGCGTTCAATTCCATCGACTATCACAATAGGGGATTGATTCCCATATGTAGACTTACCCCGGATAAACAGTTCAGAACGATCTACACCAGGTTCGCCACCTGCATATTGGTTAACAACTAGGCCCGGCAATCTTCCGGCCAGCATGTTGTTAATATTTGCTGCAGGACTTTGAACGAGATCCTTGGTCGTGATCGTTGCAACAGCACCGACCACATTTCTTTTCTTCTGTGTCGTATACCCGACAACAACCACATCTTCTAATGCTTTTACATCCTCTACAAGACTAACTTGTAAAGTTGTCCTACCTCCCGCAATAATTTGTTGAGGTTGAAATCCAACGTATGAAAAGGTCAATAGAGCATCCTTATAAGGAATTTCAATTCGGTATCGACCCTCGGCGTCGGTTTTTGTGGATTTCCCGCTTGCCTTAACAATAATTGTAACACCTTGCAAGACTTTACCTGTCGAACTGTTTACAACTGTTCCTTCTACAATAATACCTTCTTGTTGGAAATTGGTGTAGCTAGCTGCAGCTTTTGAATCCATATGCGAACTAAAAGTACCACATACAGAAATCGTAAGAAATAATGGAATCACCTTTCTTTTCATAAATAATATTAGTTATTGGTTTACTAAATCAACAATTGGTCGTCAATGAGTTAGTAGCTCGCTTCAAAAATAAGCGTCACGGAACAACAACGAGCTTAAGAACTAATTCGTTTTAGTAAAATTATAAAGAAAGAGAAAAGAAAGTTGTTAATCGATTGTTAATGACAATTATCGATATTGACTTCTAAAATAAAGCCAACTTTATAGACAGTTTTAATTTCAACAAAGCGTGATCTTTTAAGCATTTTTCTGATTTTGCATATAAAAACATCGAGGCTCCGGCCTAAGAAATAGTCACTGTCTCCCCATAGCGCTAATAAGATTTCTTCTCTCTTCAACACAACGTTTGGTTTGTTAGCTAAGAAAGCCCATAGTTCAAACTCCCGTGGCGAAACAACCTGCTTTGATCTATCACTAAATTCTATTGATAGTAAATGACGATTGAGTTTAATATCTCCAATATTAAGCTGGCTTGGTAAAACTGTGCTCTGCTTTATGCTATAATTTTGAAGTTTCAGCGAGAGTTCTTCCACATCAAAAGGCTTTGTGATATAATCGTTCCCCCCCAGATGAAGCCCTTTCAAACGGTCTGTTTTTGATAACCTAGCCGTAAGGAAAAGAAAAAATTGGTTTTTATTTAATTTCGATATATACTCGACAAATTGAAACCCATCCGATTTGGGAAGTTGTATATCGACGATAAGAATATTATACTTATTTATTTTGTAATATAAAATTCCTTCTTCGGCAGATAATGCATGACTAACATCAAAACCAAAATTTGTAAGATAGTCAATGAGCATCGAGGCTAGATCAACGTCATCCTCAATCAGCAATATATGTCCATATTCTCCTATCATCTATTTTATCATTGGTATCAAAATAAAAAATGTCGTCCCCTTGTTAATATCTGATTTAACATCAATTTTCCAATTGTGAATCCGCATAACTTCTTTAACAAAAAAAAGTCCAAGTCCTAGACCGTTAGGAGAAGCGTCTCTTTTAACACGGTATCCCTTCGTAAATATATGTGGCAATTCGTTATTTGAAATGCCTATTCCATTATCACGTATAGTCATCAGGATTGTATTGTTTTCATACAGTCCTACATGAATACAAATCTGCTTTATGGACTCATTATTATATTTAAGACCATTATCTACTATATTATTCAATGCTGTAACAAACATAAATGGATTGACAAGTACTTTAATCCCTTTTACTTCTTCATCCACAAAAGTCTGAATTCCGATGGTTTCTGAAGCTAAAATTGTCAGATCTCGTTCCAAATGATCCAACAGTTCTGCCAAAAAGTGTTCTTCAAGTACTACTTCTTCCTGATTAAACACACTTAAATCAATCGCTTTATTAACTAACCTATCTAAACGCTTTATTTGACGCATCATGGTTTCCAAAGTGGTTGATATTTTCATTTTATCATCGCTAGAAACCTTCACGGCTATATTCGACAAACCAATTCGGATGGTTGTTAATGGAGTGTTAAACTCGTGAGTAACATTATTGATAAAGTCGGAAGCCATTTCAGCCATTCTTTTCTGTTTTATCCAATTATTGTAAGTCCAACAGTATACGCTAATAATTCCGATGATACAGCAACCAGACAATAATAATAGTGGAAAAATGGATCTTAACGCAGAAACATTTTTATCAATATTACCTACGTATAATGTGAAAGCTACACGATTTGACCTCTTACTATTTGCACTTATAGCAATTGATGACACAAGATTGTCTTTATCAATAAATTGATCTTCACCACCAATAAGGGTATACTGATCAACATCATAATCAACTATCGGAATAAACTTCTTCGCGTCGAAAGTCACCGACACATCTCTCAGTACAATCGCATAACCAAAATTTTGTCCCAAATTCACTTCAGACTTGATGATCTTAAAGAGGCTGTCCATTGCAGGATGATTTAGGAGTTTGGAAATCAACTCCTTTGCAATACTATCCTTCAGATTAAAAAAAGCATAGTTATCATGCTGATAATATGCTTCTAAACGATCTAAATGAGGGATTAAGGTTGAATCGATAAGTTTTTGACCGCCTGGAAAGATCTTATCGTTCGCAATATGTCTATCGTAAACAACCTTAATCTCCTTTTTTTCTTTCCAAAATAGTTCGCTTCTTTTGATCTCATATGATTGCACAATCAGGAGATATTGTAATATTAAAAACAACATAAGACAACTGATCGCTATGCCTTTGTATAACCCTGATCGCTTCATCCTTCCGGAATGCTCCTATTTTTTCGGTTTATTACTCATCTCGAAGACTAATTCACCGCCATCTATAATGCTACTATAAGGTAGTCGCAGATCAGCTAATCTTCGTCCATTTAAAGAAACGGATTTAACGTAAATATTCCTTTCAGACTGATTATGGGCAACTATAGACAGGCTGCGTCCATTTTCAAAATTTACCTTTGCCGATTTTACCAGAGGACTGCCAATCCAATAACTATCTTCCCCAGGTGCAACAGGATAAAAACCCAGTGCAGTAAATAGATACCAGGCCGACATCTGTCCACAGTCGTCATTACCGCCTAATCCCGCATGACCATTATGGTACTGATTTCGGATGATTTGTCTGACACGTGCTTGAGCTTTCCAAGGATTCTTGGTGATGTTGTACAAATAAGCCACATGGTGGGAAGGCTCATTTCCGTGCACGTAATTTCCGATAATACCATCTCGCGTAATATCCTCTGTATGCTCAAAATACTTATCCGGTAATTCCATTGTAAAAAGAGAATCCAAATAAGTCTCTAAACGCTGCTTACCTCCCATGACTGCCATCATTTCGGTAGGCTGATGCGGTACATAAAGGCTGTAATTCCATGAATTACCTTCAATAAATCCCTGTCCATGTGTATCCAGCACATCAAATTTCTCCTGAAATTTACCCGCTGAATCCTTGGGGCGCATAAATCCAATAGCGGGATCATAGAGTGATTTCCAGCTTTCAGCTCTTTTTGAAAAAGTCGTGTAAATATCTTCCTTTCCTAATTTTTTTGCCAGTTGCGCAATACACCAATCGTCGTACGCATATTCCAATGTATTAGAAACCGATGTTCCCGATACATCTGCAGGAACATATCCCTTGTCAATATAAGCACCGATGCCCTCGTATTGACGCGTATTTGCTGTTTGAACGCATGCCGCTAACGCCGCTTCCGCATCACCTTTATAGACGCCCTTAAGTATGGCATCAACAATAACAGACACAGAGTGATAGCCACTCATGCACCAGTTGTCATTCGCATAATGCGACCAGATGGGCAACATCTTCAATACACTCTGGTCATAATGAGCCAGCATGGATGCGACAATATCTGCATTACGGGAAGGGTTGATTAAATTCAACAAGGGATGAAAAGCCCGAAATGTATCCCATAGCGAAAAAGAGGTATAATTCGTAAAACCTTTGGCGCTGTGCACCTCCTGATCCAAGCCTTTATACTCACCATTAACGTCCATATAAACCGTCGGCATTAAGCTGGCATGATACATCGCTGTATAAAAATTGACAAGATCTTCCTTGTTCAACATTTCAGCTTCTATCTTATGCAGTTCCTTTTCCCAAGCCTCCTGGCCTTTCTTCACGTACCCATCAAAATTCCAGTCGGGAGCCTCAGCCTCCATATTGGCCAATGCATTCTTCATACTTACAGGACTTAAAGCTACTTTCAGCAGTATTGCTTCGTGTGCCTTTGTATCGAAATCCAAATGAAGCTTCATGTTATGAGCTGCTAAATCGGGGAAATTATTGCGTTGATCGAACTTACGCCAAAAACCATTATAGACAGATTTCCCATCTTCATATTTAGCGCCATAATTTTTAAAAGCTTTGGATGTCTTTATAGCAAAGTACACCGTACGGGTTCTTGACCAACCGTTTGTCTGACGGTATCCAACTAACGTGGAATCGTTCAGTACTTTCACAACAGTCCAAACATTTTTTCCTTCGTAATTATAGATCCCAGCAGTTAAATCAACAATTAGATGTGACGCATCAGACTGGTTGAAAGTATACCGATGTATACCCACTCGCGTGGTCGTCGTCAACTCTGCTTTAATCTGATGTTTATCCAGTAAAACACGGTAATAATTGGCTTCGGCCAATTCGTTCGTATGGCTATATGGAGATCGATAACCATCTTGAGGACGATCAGCTGTACCTGGATTTAACTGAACTTTACCTTGGGTAGGCATAATCTGTATATCACCAAGATCGGAGTGACCGGTACCGCTAAAATGCGTATGACTGAATCCCACAATCGTGGGATCATCATACTGATAACCGGCACAATATTTATAAACATCACCATTATAGCGGCCATTGACAGCATAAGATAGCGTATCCGTATCCGGGCTTAACTGTATAGCACCAAAAGGAACTGTAGCGCCCGGAAACGTATGACCCATCCGCGCCGTACCAATAAGCGGTTTAACGTACTGGACTAACTTAGTTTCCTGGGCCTTTAATACAAATGGAATACTAAGTAATCCCCAAAAAGCCAAACGTTTTATATTCATCACTTATGAATTATAATTTAGGATTTTTACTGTAATCCGTCCATAGCTCATCGATCGTCTTTCCAGTTTGTGCTTTCCAGAATGAATCGTTATAGCTTTTGCTACGCATTGCCGCATCCAATTTTTTAACAAAGTCTTTTTTTACATGCGTGTTGATCCAATAGAGAAATCTGGCAGTAACGCGATAAGAATCGGTGTATTTCTGATTGTCGCTATAATCTGGCAGCTTCCAATTTGCACCTGCATTGTCAATTCCATCATCAAATCGGACAAAATCTGCTATCCCTTCCGTAATCCACCACGGACCGGCCCCATCAGGATACGCTTGAACAATATGCATTACCTCATGGGTAACCACGTCAATATCACCTGGATTTTTGGCAAACCATCCCGGGCTGTAACGGACTATTCCGCCAGCCGTAGCAGCAACACCTTTGTAGTCTGGATCAATAACAAAAGACACTTTTTTTAGGGTCTTATTATTATATTTCTTGGCTAGTTTGGGATAGTTTTCAAAATAAGCCGAAATGAGCCGATCTTTTAAAGATGGACTAAAATCTTTGTCCTTATTAATCCAAATCAATGTATAACCACCTTTGCTGATACTATCAACATCCACAGCAACCTTGCGGTCATTTTCTGTATGTCTCCAATTATCTTGCGCGAAAATCGAACAAGAACAGGCCAAGCCAAAGAGGGTAAGGCCTACTTTTAGATTTCTAAAGTTTATCATAACTCAAATGCTTATTTCTTTTTGTTCGATTTCACCTTGATATTTGATTGTAAATCTGTTGTCATAGAATATGGCGCAGCATTTTTGGATGCTCCCCTAGTATAGTTAGGTTTTGCCCCCATATCAAAATGCAGTGCCCCACCTTCATGCAAAGCTTTGTGACTTAACCAGTTTTTTCCATACTCCTTACCGTTCATCTGTAGTGCATTTACATATACATTTTCGGCCGAATTCTTAGGAGCATCGATGATCAGTGTCTTGCCATTTTCAAACGTTAACGTCGCCTTTTTAAATAATGGCGCTCCAAGCACATATTCATCGGTCGCAGGACAAACCGGATAGAATCCTAAGGCTGAAAAAACATACCATGCCGAGGTTTGACCATTATCTTCATCACCACAATAGCCATCAGGCGTTGGTTTGTACATTCTGTCCATCACCTGACGCACCCAATATTGCGTTTTCCAAGGTTGACCAGCGTAATTGTAAAGATACGGCATATGTTGAATGGGCTGATTACCATGCGCGTACTGTCCCATATTGGCAACTTGCATTTCGCGAATTTCATGGATAATACCCCCATAATAGCTATCATCGAAATCTGGAGACTGAACAAACACCGAATCCAACATACGCACAAATGTTTTTTCTCCGCCCATCAGATCGATCAGCCCTTGAACATCGTGAAATACGCTCCACGAATAATGCCAGCTGTTTCCTTCTGTGAACGCATCCCCCCATTTCAATGGATTAAAAGGAGTCTGGAACTTTCCATCTTTATTTTTTCCACGCATAAGATTGGTCGATGGATCGAACAGGTTCTTGTAGTTCTGTGCACGCTTCGCATAGAGATCAATTTCAGCTTTCGGACGGTTCAACGCTTTTGCTAATTGATAAATTGTAAAATCGTCGTAGGCATATTCCAAGGTACGTGCCGCATTTTCATTGATTTTAACGTCATAGGGAACATAGCCCAAGCTATTATAATAATCAACACCCTTTCTACCAACTGCACTCATTGGTCCTTCGTTATTGGCACCATGCTGCAACGCTTCGTACAACTTATTGATATCGTAACCGCGTATTCCCTTGATGTAGGCATCCGAAACTACCGAAGCAGAGTTGTTACCAACCATAATATCCGCGTATCCAGGACTACTCCACTCAGGTAAGAAACCGCCCTCCAAGTAAGCATTTAAGAGACCTTCCTGCATTTCCTTATTGATAGAAGGATACATCAAGTTTAAGAACGGATACAATGCTCTAAAGGTATCCCAAAATCCAGTTCCTCCAAACAAATAGCCCGGAAGTGTTTTTCCATTATACGGACTGTAATGGACAACTTTACCCTGCGCATCAATTTCGTAGAGTTTGTTAGGAAAGAATAAGGTCCGATACATGGTCGAATAAAATGTGCGCAATTGATCAATATCATCGCCTTCAACTTTAATTTTCCCTAGCGTGGAATTCCAGATCTGACGTCCATCTTCTTTAACTTGATCAAACGACTTGTCCCCCAACTCATTTAAGTTTAATAAGGCTTGTTCGGCACTGATAAAAGACGAGGCAACTTTCACCTGAACGGGTTTCGTTTTATCCTTTACCTTGAATCCAACAATAGCGCCAGTGTGGTCACCTTTGATCTGGAGCTGGCCATCCTTTTTCTCTTTCCCTTCCCAAGTAGCAACATTTGCAAACGGTTGATCGAAAACCAAAACAAAATAATTCTTGAAATTCGCAGGCAGTGGACCACGGGCGTATTTTGATGAATAGCCAACGATCATATTTTTTTCAGGGATAATCTGAACTTCAGATCCCTTTTCATACGCGTCCAACACGATATAAGCGTCGTCTGTCTTATTAAACGAAATCCTAAACATAGCTGCTCGTTCCGTTGGTGTCATTTCCGCAGTGACATCGTGATCTGCCAGATAGACCGAATAATAATAAGGTTTTACGATCTCAGCTTTATGTGAAAACCAGCTCGCACGCTCATCTTGATCAAAGACAGGCTTTCCAGTCACTGGCATAATAGAAAAGACGCCATAATCATTCATCCAAGGCGATGGTTGGTGGGTTTGTTTCAAACCACGGATCTTATCAGCAGTATATTGATACTGCCATCCATCACCATTTTTTCCCGTTTGCGGAGTCCACATATTCATTCCCCAAGGCCGTGCGATTGAGGGATAGGTATTTCCATTGGACAACTCAAATTTGGATTCGGTACCCATTAATGGATTAACAAGATCGACAGCATCCATTTGCTGTCCTCTAAATTTCTGAGCCAAAACCGGTTTTGCGCAAAACAAACCAAAAGACAATAATGAACCCAGAAAAAGGCTTAAAGATTTATTCATTATTTAGGATATATAAATTATTTCTACTAAAACGTATTAGTAAAGATATAAAAAAGAATACTAAATCAAAACAAACCTCAGGAATTGAGCCGGAAGGTCTTATGATTTTTACAATACAAGGGTTAAAAATCGAGCTATCGCCGTATGCTACCTCCGGATCAATTTGGTTGAAATAATATATTCTTTAGGCGTGGATATCCCCTGATCTATTTCCTTCAACAAAACTTTCACACAAGTTTTAGCCAAAGGTTCTAATGGCTGTTGTATACAGGAAATTTTAGGGTTTAAAATATCAAACAACTCATGATCATCAAAAGAAAGCATCGGAAAGGCATAGTGATTTTCATCCGCTGGCCGCAGTGCTTTCAACCCAAGGATACACAGATAATTTGTCGTAAAAAAGAGACCATCTAACCCAGTCTGCTTCGCTGCCCAATTTTTCAACATACGCGCCCCCTTTTGCTTCAGTTCTTGATAGTGTAATTGCAGGATGCGAGGCTCCATACCGTAGGCTTCACAAAAATCCAAATAGGCACCTTTACGCCCCAACATTTGCGGCTGATCGGAATCGATGGTTACTAATCCAAAATCTTGGCAACCGATAGATTTCAAATGATCACAGGCTTTTTTTGCACTAACGTCATTATCAATGTGCACATAATGGGTCTCCACATCTGGAGAATTTCTATCAAAGACTACTAGTGGAACCCTATGTTCCAATATTTTTCGCTGATATGCTTCCAGATCTACTGTTGGAGCTAAAATAATCCCCTCCACCTTCTTTTCCAACATTGAATCGATGATATCCCGCGCATTTTGTGAATCTCCAAGGGTACTACTGTAGAGGACGTGATACCCTTTTTTTCGGAATAATTCCTCCACATACAAAGCAAATGGCCCAAAAAAAGAGTCCCCGATATTTTCCACAATCAGACCAATGGTATTTGATCGCCCTGTTGCTAAACTCTTTGCAAGCGCATTAGGCTTATAACCAACTTTCTCAACGTAAGCAAGTACGCGATTTTCCAATTCCTTACTAATGCGAGCTCGCTCGGCTTTGTGATTAATGACTAATGAAACAGTGGATTTAGAAACATTGAGCTCCTGTGCAATTTCTTTAATTGATTTGGCCATAAAAGCATTTTCATAAAATTAAAGTGAAATTAAAATAAATATGAACATATCGGAAATTACAACTGATAGCAGACAATAAATTAACATTCCGCTCTTTACTATACAAAAGAATTAGACTGATGACGAATAAAAAACAAAGTCTTCTTTATCCCAAAAGATATTTCTAACTACCTGTAGATTGGCAAAAGATTATCCCAATTGTGGATCAGTTTTCGAATGATTGCCCGTTTCCACACGACCCGCAAACTGACGCACAAATTTGGTATTCTCAGCATGTACCGTAATATCATACCACCCATGAATTTTATGAGATTCTACAATCCACTTCGTAGATTTACCGGCAACAAGTACTATCGATTTCTTCCATGTACTATAAGCAATATCTTCTACATGTACACGGAATGATTTTTTCCCGTGATTACGAACCTCCAATACAAGATTGCCTGTCAACTGGCCTTTCCTCCCGATTTCATAAGTTGCTTGAACAGACAATGGCTCCTCCTGTCCTTTAAATCCCCGCATAAACCCATTTGGGCCATATACGGTCAGATCGTAATGCCCATCTTTAAAATCGGCCAGATTCCAGTCAAAGCTTAGTTCCTGACCAGCGACAACTGCAAATGGCCAAAATTTCACACCTTCCTTATAGCTCGGTCCACTATAGACATTAAATGGACTGTTTAGCGATTTACTACCAAATACCTTATTGCCAACTTCTAGTGTTAAATGAATTCGGTTGGCTTCTTTAGCAAATGACTCTTTAACATAGAGCTCATAGGCTAACGCGCTAGAATTTTTCTGACCTTTCTCCTGTCTCGCCAGTAAAGTGGAATGCCCCTTAGACCGTAATGCTGCGGCATCCTCTTTCGACCAAACGTGAAAAGTATTGGGTAGTGGTTTCGATTTCGCCTGATCAATCGCATAGATCTGCTGATTCCGATCAAGGAAAGGCAAATCAATAGTATTCGACGCCTCAGCTTTCCGAAATATCGATGTCAAGTCTCCTGTAATGGCTCGGCGCCAAGAGCTTATATTTTCCTCTTTTACCTGCTTACCCAACTTTTTCTCGAAAAAATGCTCCATAAATTGAATCGTCGAAGTGATATCACAGATCTCCGAATTGACCCAACCGCCTTTTGACCAGGGTGACGCCACAATCAAAGGTACGCGGTAACCGAGCCCTACTGGACCTTCCGTCGCATTATCTTTTTCTTCACCATCGGCAAGCTCCTGTGCTAAACTCACATATTCACCACTATAATCTAATTCCGCCGAAGTTTTTCCGGAACGCTCATCTGCAGGATTAGGTGCCACAAAAGGTGGAACGTGGTCGAAATACCCATCGTTCTCATCATAATTGAGAATAAAGATAGTCTTCTTCCAGATTTCGGGATTCTCCGTCAGAATATTCAATAGTTCAGACACATACCAAGCACCATACATAGGTGCACTCGGATGGTCTGAAAAGCTTTGCGGTGCTACAAGCCATGATACTGCTGGCAATTTGCCCGATTTCACATCGTGCCTAAACTGATGAAGAACATCCCCCTTGGGAACAGTAATCTGTTGCCCCTCATGCGTGACCACACTTGTCTCCCGATAGAAAGGATCGCCCTCATTGGTTTGGAACGCGCGCTCATGCAAAGCACGCTGCTCCTTAGAAAGCTGCTCAAAAGCATGATCAGTGAGACGGGTTAACTGTTTTTTATAACTGTCCAATTGCTCCTGCTTCTGTTTGAGTCTATTCTGGGTCTTCTGTACACTGTCGGTACTATTATTGACTAATGTCTTTTCGAGCTCCTCTATCTCCGCAGGTAACTCCGCAACACGCTTACGCATAAAGTCGAGATGCGTTTTCTTGAATTCAATATGATACTGAGCAAACCATTCTAAATTATTGTCCGTAAAATTACCCAATAGACCCTCGCCTTTTAAGCCACTTTCCATACTGACTTCATTTTGGTAAACCCGCCAGGAAATTCCAGCTTCTTCCAAACGTTCAGGAAAAGTTTTCCAGTGTGCCCAACGATTAAAATAAATGTCCGAATTTCGGACTAATGGTTTAGCCCCCTTACGCGGCACACAGGTCCCTGTCCAAAAGAAATGCCTATTGGTCGTGGTCCCCGTGATGGATGAACAGAAGTGCTGGTCACAAATTGTAAAAGCATCAGCCAGTGCATAATAAAAAGGAATGTCCTCACGTGTATAATAACCCATTGTCAAAGGGATCTCTTTTAAGCTCTTCCCCCCTGGGCGTTTAGCGTCGATCCAGTTATCATGCTTTCCATTGTTACGGGCTGCCATCTGATTTTCCCAAGAATGCGGTAAATTTCCGGTCCAGGCAGCATTTGAGTTTTTGATATCCAGTCGAAACGGCGAATAGGTCTTACCGGCAGCCGAGGACTGCAACCATACGGGGTTACCATTAGGTAATTTAATCGCCCGTGGATCATTGAATCCCCGAACACCACGAAGTGTTCCAAAACTATGATCAAAAGAACGATTCTCTTGCATTAATAATACAATATGTTCGGCATCTAAAAAGGTACTTCCTGTTATAGGTTCAATCGCCAATGCGCGCTGTATGGCATCTGGCATAGCACTCTGTAAGCCAAAAACACCAGCTAACAAGGAGGCCTTCTTGATAAAATCTCTTCTGCTATCCATAAATAAATTTGTAGTCTCTTTACTGAATTCAATGGTCTTCAGCGAATATATTCATTCGCCACCTTTTTTTATGTAACGTTTTTAACAAACAATCCCCGCAAACGGTTGATCTCATCTACGGGGATTGTTTTTACAAATGGTCTATTTCAAAAGCCACATCAATTGGTTTATTTCATCCTTACCCCCAAATTGGCGGGCTAGTGCTTCATCCAGATTTTGTCCGTTATAGTTATACTCACTGGCTGGATAACGCCAACGAACAGGTATTTTGGTTGGATCATCGGCATTTAAACTGGATGCGGGGTTGATTTTCCATTTTGGATAACCTGTACGACGATAATCATAGTAAGGATTTATTCGTCCTTGCAAGAAGCTAGCTAAATACTTTTGCGTCATAATTGCCTCAATCTGTCCTTCTTTAGTTGTAGGGAATTGATCTCCATAGGAAGCAATAGCACTGGCGATATAGGTCCCATCCAATGGCATATTATGTGTGTACTGGCTCGTATTTGGGGTATTGTCCGCAATGAATTTCATCGCTGCTTCAATACCCTTTTTATACCAATTGACTGAAGACTCTGTAACCCATCCTCTTGCAGCTGCTTCAGCAACTACAAAACATAGATGCGCATAGCTATATTGTTGTGTTGGTTCGCCACTTACGAGCTCGGTATAGCGGTCATTTAATTTAGAATAATCGTTTTTCTTTTTCAAGTCCGCAATATCGCCAAACGCCAAGGATGGATCAATACCAACATACGCACTAAAATCACTTACTTGTTTGCCATTGGCAATTTGCAAAGCTGATGGGTTTGCATAGAAAAATAGCCTTCTATCTTGATATTGCTTCAAACGGTCTATAATCTCCGTAGACACAACGGGATAAATAACGAAACTATTACTGATTTTATAAAAAGGATAGGTCTGGCCACTTTTATCCGAGCGTACTAACTGAAAATTATCGGCATTCGCAGTGAATATAGGCTTGTTCGTTAAAATCGATTGAAACCGTCCTTTTAAATTCAAGTCTGCATCAGCTTCCTTTTTGCTCAGTTGAATCAGTACATTTAACGCAAAACTGTTGACGAGCTTTCTCCATTTTGTTATGTCTCCGCCGTACAAGGGATCGCCCGCAAATTTTGCTCCGCTTGCAAAGAGCTGATCTGCTTTTTCTAATTCATCAAGAATACCCAAAAAGACTTCCTTTTGGCTGTCGTATTTTGGAAAATATGTTTTGTCAGACTCCCCTTTTAATGCTTCTTTATAAGGTATATCTCCAACATTCATGGTAGCCTCATAAAATTTTACAGCCCTAGCGAAATACATTAATCCATTGTAGGAATTTGCTAACACATCTGTCGAAGCATACTGTCCCATAAAGTGAGCATCATTGATTGCATTCATCGATATACTCCCTTCACCGAATCCGTTATATTGATACCCTTCAACTAATTCCGTCCATGCAATCTCCTTTGTTAATAAATAGGGCTGCATAAATGATTTTTGTGTCGGCTGATTTGCCAAATTCAGAATAATACGCGTCGCTAGCATGGAAGAATTCACTTGCACAGGAGTTTCAGGATTCGTGTTTATCTCATCAAATTTTGAACAACTCGCTAATGAGATTAAACTCCCCATGGCGATATATATACACAATTTTTTCATTTTCATCTTAATTTTACTGGTTTTTAGAAAGTTACATTTAAATTAAAACCTATGTAACGCATCGATGGTGAGTTCAAATCTTCTGAACCTACATCGGGATCGGAAAAACGATATTCCTTTGTCCAAAGAAGCAAATTCTGTCCAGTAACACCGACACTGGCACGTTTCGCTTTGAATTTAGAGGCTAATTTCTCAGGGACGCGGTAATTGAGCGATAGCTCCCGCAGTTTGATAAATGTCTCATCCCAATAATTTCGTCTACCTGAATACGCCGATTTCCAATAGGTTTCATAAGAGACCACTTTGTCATTTGGCGCAAACACACGCGTATCTTCAGCAATCTGACCATATTTGTCATAGGTAACTCCTCCAGAAACGATCTTAACACCAGGGGCAACAAACGTTTTATTACCATTAACAACCTCTTCGTATCGATATGGGTTATCCGAATCCGGGTGAGCCCCTGTCTGCCATAAACGGGCGTTCATGCCTGAATAAGACATCCCTTTTATTCGGCCATCAACACTCAGAGAAAGCGAGAAGTCTTTATAACTAAATTGATTTGTCAATCCACCGAACCATTTCGGTGCAGTATAACCATACAACTGAGCAGCATATTTTGCAGATATCGGCATACCGGAGGCATTGTTAACGATTTGCCCATCAGGAGAGAGCTCCCAATCCTTTACGGTAATATAGTCTGTTCTAGCTCCTTTTTTAACATATAATGCGTCGGCAGAATATACAGGATCAAGCTTGTGATAGAATTCCAGATTTTGAGACATATTTAAAATAATATCCCATTGAAAGTTTTCTTTTTTGATTGCAGCAGTACCCAAAGTGATTTCATGACCTTTCGTCATTTTCTCTTCTTGTGTATTGATTAACCGCGACGTAAAGCCTGATGAGCCCGAAATGGTCGCATAAGTCGTTACATTATGTAACAGACGATAATAACGGGTATAATTACCATAGAATCGATTTTTCCATAAACCAAAATCAAAACCAAACTCCGTCAAATCACGCTGCGTAGGTGATATGGAATAGTCCTTGATTGAATTCGGATAAGAAGCCGTTGGCAATCCATCCCAAACATTGTTGCTAATTGAAAAGGCCTGATTTATTTCATATGGAACTGGAACCGTCTTAGTTACTGCCCAAGACCCACGGACCTTGAACATATCCAACCAAGTAGGTTTATTCGCTATTAAATCACTTACGACGACACTACTTGAAACAGAAGGATAAAAATAAGAACGTTGTTCTTTGGATAAAGCCGAAGACCAATCGTTACGACCGGTCGCTTCTACAAAAACAGCATTACGCCAGGAGATAGAAAGTCGTCCATAGGTACTGTTGACCATTTCCTTTGTTTTACTTTCAACAGTCGACACTGGATCAATTGAGTTTCGAAGTGAGTAAAAACCTGGAATCGATAACCCATTGACTGTAGTAGCTGTAACGGCATTGTCACGTCGATAAAAAAGAGCACCGCCCACTAATCCGTCGAAGCCAAAATCACCAACTTTCTTTTTCGCTGTAAAGATTACGTCATTTGTTGTACTAAAACCATCCTGATTTTGCATCCAATACTTTCCTTTACTGTCAAAGCCGGAATATCCCCCCCTCGTACCATAAATGCCCATTGGATTGCGTTGCTCTCGTCTTTGTCCATAATAATCATATCCTGTACGTACCATCAGTTTCCCCCAATCAGAAACCTTATAATTCAAGGTCAAGGCAGCGTTCATCTTATTAACCAGCTCAGGGGTAACCTTCTCATAGGCCGTTAAATATGGATTATCATACCAGGCTTTATACATCCAATTTTGAGATTGATCTTTAATCAACCAATAATCTTTGTAATCCTGTAAATTATACTCAGGCCCAGTCCAGACGAGAATATTGTAAATATATCCCTGATCATTATATCCTGCGCCAAAATTACTTGTTGCTGAACGACGGTTATAGGCAAGGCGCGTTTCTATATCAACTTTTTCGCTAATCTTGGTCTGCCCAGCGACAGACATGTTTGTCATATTCAGCTTTTGGTTTGGATATTGCCCTTTATTATAGATATGATTGATCGACGTTCTAATACTTCCGTGTTCACCCTGATTGGTAAAACTGACGGAATTGTTGGATATAAATCCCGGTTCAAGGAAATTCTTAAAGTTGTCCTTGCCGCGGGAAAGCAACTCCATCTCTTCCAGTTGTTTTGTCTGTGGATTCCATTGCTTGGCTGAACGCCCAATATCCAGTTTATCTCCCCACACATAATCATCATTATTAAACTTTCCCCCTTCACCTGAAGAGTACCCATGTTGTACTTCCGGCAAAGCTAGATAACCCGAAAAAAACATGTTATTGCTATTGACGGATATCTCCGTTCCTTTTTCCGCAAGTCCCTTTTTTGTCGTGATCATAATGGCGCCACCAGCCCCCATACTACCATACAAGGCCGTTGCGGTTGCTCCTTTCAGCACGTTCATATCTTCGATATTATCTACTGGAACATCACGTAGGGTAAGATTTTCATAGGCAACCCCATCGATCACCAAAATAGGTGTTAATCCCCTCACTTGGATTTGAGGTGTACTGTTAAACTCCGTACTATTTAAAACACGGACACCTGAAATACGTCCGGTCAATGTGGTTCCTACATCAACCCCCTTTACACGCGTCAGATCATCACCTTTAATGCTTTGCGTTGCATATCCCAGTGCTTTTTGTTCTCTCTTTATACCCAGTGCCGTTACAACAACTTCACCGAGCTCTTCGGAAGATTTGCCTAACTTAATAACATCAGCATTTGAAGCGGATACTTCACTTGTCTGATAACCAATATAGGAGATCAATAAAATGGCATCGTCTGCCACATTTGCAAATCGAAAAGTGCCTTGCTGATCGGTCGTTGTTACTTGTGTACTGCCTTTAACACGTACCGTGACTCCAGCGATAGGCTGCCCCGTTTCTTGGTCGACAACCTTTCCTCGGATCTCTTTGGCTGCATTAGAAACCGGCTTTTCGTTTTTAACCTTAGTATCGTTGCCCGTTTTCCTCGATATCACATAAAGCTTCTCATCAATTTTTTTGACCTCAAGATTTCCGTTAGAAATGGTCTGTATAAATTGAACGATTTGCTCCTTTTTCAGTTTATCAAGGTCGGCGGCTTCATTGATCTTTTGGTTCGAGATAGAAGCATCATAACCAAATTTGACGTTAAATTTCTGTTCCATTCGCGTGAGGAGTTTCCCAATCCCTTCACTGGTAGAAAATTGTGAGGCCAAGGTATGAAGTGCGAGCGACTGAAAGAGCAGTGCACTTCCCATAAGTTTTAAATAGTAATTGGTCCTTTTCATAAATTACTTCTTATAGATAATTGTTTGATTAAATGCGGTATTAAGCATCTTGAGTGACTTTTCTAAATCACTAGCAGGTAGATAACCCGTATAACTTTCAGTCCGGAAGGAATCGATTAATTCAAGATGACTATCGGGATAAAGATTATTTAGATCGGCTACGATCTGCATGAGTGGAACTTGATTAAATGACAAGAGATCACTCTTCCAGTTCGATGCAATGCTCGTATCCGCTTTGGCAACATTAAATTGTCTTTGTCGCATATCGTAGGCGACTTTTTGGCCAGGGGTAACAAATGAATATTGCCCGGCACGTGAGACCCGTACTTTACCATGACTCAACACGAGACTGCTACGTCCTTCAGAACAATTTAAATTAAATGCGGTGCCTAATACGCGTACATCAAAGTCGCCAGAACTGGCGATTACAAAAGGTTGTTCAGCATTCTTAGCTACTTCAAAAAAAGCTTCCCCCGAAAGCTTGATCCGACGTAAACTGTCTGTATCAAAATCTGACAACAATTCAATATGTGCACCTTGCCGAAGAGAAACATGTGTACCATCGGGCAATACAAGCTGCTTAACAAATTTTGTCGGATTGGAAAAATGAACAATTGCAGAAACTTTATTAATCTCTTTTTGGCCCTTAAATTTAAATTGGAAGAGGCCAGCAAGACCGATTAACAGTAAACACGCAGCGGCGGAAATGACAGACCACCGTCTTTTCCAAATAGGTATTAAGCGCGGAGTCAATGACGAACCTGTAATTGTAAAGAAGATATCCTCGGAAGTCGTTTTATTTAGTTCACAATCGCGATTGTCCAGCGAAACTACCTCCTCGACATCTGGAAGTTCATCCCTGTCACAAGAAGTCAGTAAATCAAGAAATATGGCGTTTTCTTCGGGACTAAGTTCTCCCTTAAGGAATTTTTTATATAAAGCAGCTATTTTGGAATTCATCATTCTATGCCCATCTTTAAATACATATACGTACCTAGATGACCGAAAGACGATGCGGTTCTAAAAAATTTTTAAAAAAATCAATAGGGCTATTGAAATCTCAAAATGATCAAGAATATATTGCCGAACAAACTTGTTGCCCTTAACCAATTGATCACGGACGGTATTGACGGAAATCCCAAGCCTATCTGCAATTTCCTGATTATCCAAAAACTCTTCTTTACTCAACAAAAAGATTTCGAGTCGCGATTTTGGGAGTTTTGAAATGGCCTCACGATAAACTCGCTCCAAATCTTTAAACCGAATTGCTTCCTCATTCGAATTGTCTACCAATTTGGTCCAATCGATATCTGTAGCCTGAAATTGGAATCTGACCTTTTGTTTCCGCAATTCGTCAAACACAAGGTTCCGGGCAATCGTATAGAGATAAGACTGTGGATTTTTATTACCATCCAATTCTTCCCATTTTTTCCAAATGCGGGAGAAGGCTTCTTGTACCAAATCTGCGGCAGCTGGTTCTTCTTTAAGGTGTAAATAAGCATATTTATACACTTTATCCTTGTACAGCAAAAAGAATGTTTTAAAATCCAGGACATTATTATTTTCAATAGGCATTCTTCATCACTTATAATTGATCCTACAAGTTTAGTGAGAATTTTTTAAAATATACCATGAGACGCACATCATATACGACCTATAAATCGCAGTTTTACAAGTGATAACACTTTAATTATAATGAATTTATATTAAATTAACACAATGGGTAATCGGCGCTCCATTAAAAATACTGTGATCACTGAATCATATAACCTTATACATCCTGGACAAGCTGGAAATAAAAAAGTCTCTTTGCAATAAGCAAGGAGACTTTTTTTTATGGTCCTGTAATTTTATAGCAGACTACACGAGCTATTTTAATAACGGAAATGGTCCTAAAAAGTAAGTTCCGCGTTTATAGAAACGGAGAAAGAAATCAAGTACCTTATCGTTCACAGGAAAGAAAAATTGCTTATCCACCTCTGCCTTAAATAGATTAATATAATACTTAGGTAACTCGCTTGGAAAGAAATCTTCAACCAAAAGATTCAAGAAATACCGTGCATAAGGCAGTTCTTCCTCACTATCCTTCACTATAAAGCTGTTAGTATCTAATGGAAAAAATTCTTCTATGCCGCCGAACACTTCCAAACCAGTTTTAGGATTAAAGAAAACCGTCACTTTAGCATCTTCTGTAAGATCCAGGTTTGATTCAGGAAGCGGGGATTCTTCTTTACTGGGATATTTTTGCTGATATTTCTTAAAAAAATCAGTTGCAAATTCCTTTACTTCTTTTCCTTCCATAAACGCAACTGCTGCCTTATGTTCTGCTTGGAATAATTTGCCCATATCTTTCAGCTGCTTTTCAGTTTTCTTTAAGCTCTTATCCTTTCCATTCAATGCCTCAATACGATACGTCATCTCATACTGCTCAGGTAAATCAAAATTTACTTCGTCGGGGTTAACAACGGTCATGATTCCAGACAAGTTCCAGGCATCTTTCCATGGTACAATTTCCATGTAGAAAGATAACGTTTCTGTAGGCTCAACAAATTGCTGTATGGAGTCCTTAAAGATCTTAAACGGAGTTTTTGTGCCGATATGCTTTACATGCACATACAGCTCGTCTGTCTTTACATATTCAAAAAAGCTATTGATGCGGTTACCTAGCGTTTTGACAATACGGTATAGCGCATGTTCCTTTCCTATCACCTCAGCGACAAATTCAGAAGCCTTCAATGCAAACAAATGTAGTCTATAATTATTGAAGTGGTTGTCTCGCACACGATAGATCATCTGTTGTAATTGATTTTGGTCGTGTTGATATCGTCCAATCTCAGCAACTTGCATCAAATGATTCAAATTGGTATTATATTCGCCCGCCGTCAGGTAATTTGTAGCAACAAGTTTCTCTATAAAATTACGGACGTCAAAATAACTCGCACCTTCTTCCAAAACATATTCTAGCTTTAACTTCTCATTTTCAGGCGCAACCTCATAATGCTCTTCCAAAATTGAATAGGCCAAATCTGTAATCAACTGAATCAAACGTCCACGTGGATCGATAAACAAATGTGGATTACGTTCGCTGAAAAACAACCAAGTCAATACAGCAATATCTTCGCTATTAATATCCTCGGCGTAATAATCTGTCAAGGCATCATCAGTATAGAAAGGTAGAAGTTGATTATACAGTTCTGTATGGATTGTTCTAAATGCGGAAAAAATTCCTGTTTTTGCGATAACATCTTCTAAGTAACAGGTCAGATAGATACTCAATGTTTTTAAAGCATCTGTATGGATAAGATCATTCGTTTCTTGCTCCTCAAACCAAAGCGTAGATAAACTATCATTGATTTCATTTGCAACACGTAAATAATAACTATCTATTTCATTTGTTTTTTGATAAGTGTGGTGTGCAATCCAATCTTGAATAAAAATTCTGTTTCCTCTCATATGAAAAATGCTAAAACCAAAAGTAGCCAAATTTTCGAAATATCCATATGGGCAAAATATAAACATCAATTAAAATAGTAGACTGTGGTTAAAGCAGTCACAAATAGCAAAAGATACCTAACTATTCGAGGTATAATTTACTAACACTGTCCACTGAAGCACTTGCAATTAGCGTAATTCGAGAAATTATACCCGCCAAAAGAATAAAATTGCCACAAATAAAAAGAAGAGATACCCAAATAGATATCTCTTCTTTTTATTAAAAGTTAAAAGGGATCTGTCAATCACCCTGTAGCAATCACATTCTTACTATCACCAAAATGATCTTGCAACGTAGGATTCAAAATAGCGCATGTTTTCAATAAATCACGTACCGGATATTTGGCCACAACATCTTCCAGGGCCGCCAAATGCCGTTCGTGGTGTACATCTGTTCCTACAAAATCATACATCCCCGATTTAATCATAGTTAAGGCTGTAGATTTCACTTCAACACCATAATAACGACTAATTGAGAGCAAATTAAGCTGTAACATGCACCCTGCATCCTTGATCTGCTTATACATATTGAAGTTGTAATGATAGTAGTTATAACGCTCTGGATGTGCCAAAATAGGTTGATAGCCCAGATTTTGTATATCCAATATGGTTTGAAATAGCGCTTTGGATTCTTGTAAATAGGACATCTCGATCAATACATATCCCCCCGGCATAACACACAACTCATTCGATTGGATGAGATTTACAATACCGTCATCAATCATATGCTCTGCAGCGGAATGGATTTCCGGCATATTAGGGAGCCCCTTCATACCAGCTAAAAGCTTACCCTTAGCCGCTTCAATCGTACGAATTGAATTTGGATGTACACCATCCATAATATGCGGTGTACAGACATATTTCTCAAAGCCCATCCTTCCAAGTCCTTTCAACAGTGTCAAGGATTGCTCAATAGATTGACTTCCATCGTCTATTCCAGGCAGAATATGGTTGTGCATATCCACTTCCAAGAAGGCCAATTTTCCCACAACCTTTACTTTTGAATCCTGAGTTTTTTTCCCAAACAGTTTTGAAAATATCCCCATATTGTGCTGTATAAATCGTTTAGTTAGTCTATTAAAGTAGTTTGTTAAACACCAAATGTACCATAAACAAGCCAAATAAACTTAATATTATTTTAACATTATGAAAATATAACCATAATATTACAAAATTGATCAAAACAATAGTGTAATAAATTTGTTTTGACCGCCTTTTAGTTACTTTTTATTTAATTCTTTGATAATCTGATCCATTAAATAACTGACTGCGCCATCGCTTGTCTGAGGTAACCGTGTAGACATTTCAACTTCAGCGCGGTTGCCTACGATTCCTTTGGAAGTAATTGCAGTACTGCCATATTGATTGAGTTGTGTCAACATTTCTTCCCATTGTTTCCCTGGTGAAACACCCATTTCCTTTAACATATCAGGCAGCTTTTTTAAATCCATCGCCGCCGACATCTTATTTTGCTTCATCAGCTTGATGAAATCTTTGTTTGTTGGACCACTCATCTTATTTTGACGGATGTCATTTAAAGACAGAGAATCATTACTGACCATAACCAAATCCTCCTTTAGAAGAACATACATTGGAACATCCACATTTTTCTTGGTTGAAAATGCATAAATACCATCATGGACTTGGCCAACATGCTTTGAAACAGCCATTTCTAAGCCTTTTTTGATCAAGCGTTGATCCTTTGATGTAAACATCCAAATAAATACAGGAAGTGTTTCTTCTTTGGTCTTTTTCACTTCGGTTGCATTGTAATCATCGTCATAAGTATAATCGATGTAGTCTTTCTTGAATTTACGAAGACCGTTAACAACTACAAGATGGTCGCCCGGCATTACTTGAGCAATTGCTTTTTCATCTAGTGCTATTTCGAGCGCCATCAGCCCCCATTCTAAAACATCCTGTTGCGGCCCCAGCAAACCACCATAATATTTTGCCATATAGGCCGGCATTTCTGTCAGATAAGCTTCCGAATTAATATTCACATTGAAGAAACCTAAAGTCTTATCGGTCAAATATTTATTAAACTTAGCATTAGGCTTTTTAGCATACATTCTTTTGGACATCTCAGCAAGCCCTTTATCCAATCCAACAGAACCTTTTAATTTCAGCACACTTCCTTCTTGCGCAAAATCCAATATACCATCTTGATATCCGGTTTTGAACTTATCCAGTTTAATCCCCATGTAATAATAAGGAAGTGAGGTATACGGAGTAAGGCCACGATAAAGATCCTCTACACGGGGAACGTACAAGCGAATAAGTCCCATGTTTTTCTGAACTTTCTCCTGATCAGCACTTGATAGGGACTTGTAATTCCCTGCAAGCAACCGGGTAGCTTCGTTCAACAACCACTTTTCAAGTAAGCCATTGCGGATAGAATCATTTTTTCGATTTTGATCTTCATATGCTGTATAAAGTGAATCATAGTAACTCGGGTCATGCATTTCAACTTCTTCACTTCCAACAACATCCACTACCGGCGGCTGAATTTCTGCAGCAGCTAATTCAACGGTATCCGGTTCTACATCGATAGCAACAGGAGGCGATACCTGCTCAGGAAGCTTTACAGCCTCATCCCACACGACCGCTGCGGAATCCATTGCCACCACTGTAGTATCTGCCCAGGCGTCCTCGTCATCGGCCGGACGTGCGATATAGTCTACCTTCTTAATACCATACCGACCAGCGATTGAATCATTATCGAAAAAAGTGGGATTTGCCGTCGCCGAAATAAATCGAGCAATATGATCGTTATAGACCAACATGCTGCCCGCTTTGAGACTGACGCTGCTGTAGCCATTTGAAAATGCTTTTGGTTCACCGGCTGCATGGAGCAATTGTTCAAATTGCCCCTTATTGTTCAAAGAAAATAAGAATTCCGTAAAACTAATACTATCAGTTTTCCTGGTATAAAAATAAGCAGGCTTAGAAAGGTCGACGCCTAAATTTTTGATATCATTGTTCGCAGAAATACCAGCTTTTTCAAAAAAACCCGCTTTTTGAAGTAACTCGTTCAGTTTGTTCGCATTTGCTTTCTGTACAATATCTTTCAGGTTGAAAGCAGCAATCACTTCCACATCTTCGGGGACCTGTTTGATTAGGTCCTGCGCCTGAGCACTTGCCCCGAAGGACAAACAGGCGAATGCAACTAATATAAATTTTGATTTCATCTTATAAATAATTTTTCAGCTGAACCGGACTTGTTGTTCATTTGCAGTTTATGCGCTAAGCACGTCTCGGTTTTCACCCTATTATGAGGTTATTTTGTTAGTGTGATTTTATTCGCCAAACTCGATTTACCATACACCAGATCCATAAAAGGCAACTTCAGCAGTACCCCTTTTTTATTTCCTGCAACCTTTGCCAAACTGTTTCCCTGAGAGATTACAGGCTTTTCAAAACGTACGATCTGTGTATAGAATGCGTCTGCAAACTGGGTTGTATTGTCGCTTCCCAACTGATTGAATTTTGCTTTCCACTCATTGGAAGCCACAAATTTACGTTCAAATACATGAGATTGCGCATGATAATAATATCGGTTCGAATTCGATATCTTAGTTTTAAAACGGTTTGCCAAGATATCCGAAAAAGCATTCAACGATTCAATCTGGCTAAAATCACAGGAAATATTAACAATGTAATTGGTAAAATCCGTCTTGTACGCTACATTAGAAATACCTTTAGTCTGCTTCAATAACTGAACAGCAGATCGAATTTCCTTCTCCATTTCGGCTTGAGAAGGTATTCGGATTCCCTTTATACTTTTCATCTTCATTAAAGAAGACACCTTCGTCTTACTTTTACTCAAATTTAATGTCGCCGCAATATGCCCAGAACCGTCTGATTTTAAATCAATCTGTTCAACAAAATCAAAACAACTTGACAATGTCAAAGTCATTAAAAAGGCACAAATCACGCCATAGAATCTTCTCAATTTTCTTTTTGCTTTAAATCCATTCATTAGAACTCGGTACGATTAATAATTTGTCAAATCAATATATGTTTTACATCAGCAGCAAACATTGTGCTATTTTTTCTTATTGACAAAATTATTAAAGTCGCGAAAGCATTTCACTACCTGAATTCAGGGAAAAATGAGAATACATATATTAAACCTACTCCTTCACGAAAGAATTAAAGCCGCTATCTTTAGACCATTGCAGTGTATTATAATAGGGATGTATCCACTTATTTAAATCATTAGGGACATAACAGGACAGTCCGGAGTACCGCAAAATGGGTTTACCCAGAAACCTGGCCGTATTCGCCTTATAGATAACCAATTTCGAAACTGTAGCCTCGATAGCTGTTGTCTCTGAGGGCAACATGTTCTGATGCACAAAATCAAGAAAATCAAAACCAGCGGATAAAGACTTCTCGTCAAAATCCAGTCGCTGTAAGTTGTCGCGATATACCGTTGTCAGGGGGGATTTATTCAGTGCAATATGGACGTTGTTTGCAAGATCCGACCAATAGGCATTATTCACTACAGCTATCGTAGCAGACTGATAGAGGCCTGTTAACTGATTATAAAAATTAAAATATGTTGCCGCTGCAGACCTCAGCCCCCGCTCTAGATTAGGATCAAATAAATCTTTCAAGACCAAATGATAAGGCATACTAGTGGATAACACTTCAGCTGGTGAAGCAATCGTATATTTAGCTTTTTCCCGAAGCTGATATAAGACTTCCACACTCGCCATGGAACAGGCATCGAACATTAAAAAGTCAAGCCCAGAAGGAATAACCGTTTGCAGATCCCTGAGTTCAGTTTTGCTTCCCCTGTCTTCGTTAAAAGACATCAATTTGACACCAACATTTGGCAGCCAGTTTGTCGCATGTGACCATAACACAAGCCCTACTGGACGACTGCCGGCATATGCATTCATAGTCAATAGGATTTGTTTCATTACTTGGGGGCTTGCCGAATCTTGATCCCCATATGATTTGATGACTGTACTTTTAATTTCTTGACTTTGATCGGCTACAATTTTGTAGATTTTGGGCGTGGTGCCCGCCAAAGAGGCATATACATAAACATCGGCGTCCAATCCAACCAACCCCTCTTCCATTGCATTGATGCTGTTATAAGCATCTGAAACCAGGTTATTATTAGCACCAATATAAACCAACAACACACGGCTATCGCTCTCCATTAACTTGTCTCTTTTGTCATTGCAACTATTTAACAGCGTCATAGATAAAATAGACAATACCATCAATACGCGGAACATAATCAAATTCATAGTAAAAACACTTAAAAACAGTAACAAATATATCTAAAAATCAAACTGATACATCAATAAAATAATTATTTACACAAAAGAATACGAAGACTTCATATTAATTTAACTTAACTTAAGTATTTTTGCCATTACTTTATTAACAAACACTAACTATCAATATGATTAAGAAGATCATAACTATTCCACAACAGCATATGTTGCGAATAGCTTGCTTTATGATTGCATCGCTTACATTTAATTCCTGTCAGAAGCCTGAATCTCGAATCGAGCAGCCGGCAGTAAAATTTACCCCCACCATCGTCGGCCAAATCAACACAAAAGCTACCGGAACTACCTGGGAACAGAATGACCAAATCGGTGTATACATGTACAGATCAGGTCAACCGTTGGAGTCAGCGACTGTTATCAACCAGGTCAACAATCACTTGTTCACTTTTAATGGTTCGCTCTTTCAAAGCAACAATTCAATTTTCTTAAACGCTGAAAAAGTGGATTTCATCGCATACTATCCGTATAAATCGCTAACAGATTTTCAATATCCAATTGATTTAAGTGATCAGTCCAATCCCGCAGCTTTAGATCTGATGTACGCAAATAACGCTAAAAACATCGATAAAAGTAACAACACCATCCCGCTTAACTTTGTAAGGCAATTGAGTAAAATCAGTATTCATCTCTCCATTACCAATACCGCTGTACTGGAGGCAAATCAAGTTACGGTTAAATTACCAGCAATAAGCACGCAAGGGGGATTCGACTTAACATCTGGAAAATTGACGGTGAATTCAACGGAGAAAAAAGATGTTCAGGGAAAATTAACGGTAAATGCGAATAAAACAGCTTTAATTGAATTTCTACTCCTTCCGGGTGAAGATATCACCGGAAAGGCAATTAAGTTTGTTGCTTCTAATGGCGATAGCTATACCTGGACGGTACCACAAAATCAAAACCTAAAGCAACTGACCGCAGGTAACAGATACAGCTTTGACATCAAAATCGACAACGGTAAACCGAGCGGTGGAGTCGGTGATTCACAAGCCTATCTAGAAATTCCCAAGATGAACAGTCTCAGCAATGATGAGGTTTTTATACAGCATTTTATGCCGGACGCCAGCGACAGTAGAAACTATGCGATGTTATATGACAAAAAATTAAAAATGGCGTATTGGGTAGCTTATCCGTTATACAGCAGCATTTTGGGATCGGGCAATCGCACGGATGCATGGGGATATGATCCGCAAGTCTCTACGGCTTTTCAACCTAATTTATTTAATGGTTTCAAGCCAAGCGGCTACGACAGAGGACACCAATTACCAAGTGCGGACCGCAACTTAAATACAACCCAAAATAAAACAACGTTTTACTTCACCAACATGACCGCACAAGCTTCACGTCTGAACCAAGGTATTTGGGCAAACCTGGAAACGAAAGTCAGAACCTGGACGGCACAGTGTGATACGATGTATGTCGTAACAGGAGCAATGCCTACAACAAGTACCAATACAGTATTGGATTTCGCGCAGGACAATGATGGCAAAGATATCGCCAAACCCAAATATTACTTCAAAGCACTAGCAATGAAAAAAGGATCCGAATATTATACCATTGCCTATAAGATAAATAATGAAACCCCACCTTCTGGAGTAACCTTTGAAAACTATAGATTATCGGTAAGCGACCTTGAAAAGGCTACAGGATTCATGTTCTTCCCCGATCTCAATGACGCTCAAAAAGCAAATATTAACACCTCTATTTGGAAATAATTAATAAACGACTTAGTCATATCAATTCATTTTAATTATGAAAGTAAACCAACTTTTATTCCTAGCGACTGCAGCAGCAGCCATTACAAGTTCCTGCCAAAAGGCACCTGTTTCAGAACAAGAAATTACTAAAGCGGTAACTTTTTCGTCAACAATCTCCAATCAAGTTACGACCAAAGCAACTGGAGCAAACTGGGAAAGCAACGATGCTATCGGTGTTTTCATGAAAACCGGCAGCGGCCTAAGCAATGCATTGGCAAGCAACAAACAGTATGTTACATCGAGTGGAGACGGAAACTTCAAAGCGAATGGCACTACCGAAGAAATCTCTTATCCTGCTGATGGTTCCAACGTAGATTTCATTGCCTACTACCCTTATCAAACAACCATCAGCAACAATGTCTACCCAGTCAATGTAAGCGATCAAAGTCAACAAAATAAAATCGACTTATTATATGCTAATAATGTAACTGGTGCCAATAAAAATACAGCAAACGCCCAATTACAATTTAGCCACAAACTAAGTAAAATTGAATTGACGATTGCGGCCGGAACTGGCGTTAGTTCCCTATCAGGTCTTACCGTAACTTACAATGGATTCAATACAACTGCAAATTTCGACCTTGCAACAGGTACATTAGCTGCTGGCACTAACCCGGCGGCTATCAAAGCAAAAACAACCGCTGGAACAACCACTACATCAGCAGAAGCCATCTTATTGCCTGTCGCCAACATTTCTGGAGCAAAAGTTGAATTCAAAATTGGCAATGAAATCTATACGTGGACTTTACCATCATCAACAACTTACGAAGCTGGTAAAAAATATAGCTATAACATTACTTTACAGGAGGAAGCAGGCAACAATACAGCTATTGTAGCTTCAGGAAGTATTGTTGACTGGACCGATGTACCTTCGGGGTCTTATACTATCGGGAAAGACGAAGAAAATGGCGGTGGCACAACTGATCCCGTTGAGCAGACATTATATACTGAAGATTTTGGTTCAACAATAGTTTCATCAAATACGAAGATCGCAGCATTTACAGGCTGGTCAAATACGGCTGTAACCTATACAGATCAATTTGCGGTGTCTGATATTCGCGTATTAAAATCGGGAGATAACTTAACAAACCACGTATGGCTACCGGCAAATAAAGATGCTGAATTGGCTATTAGCAACATTAACACCGAAAAATCATCCAAATTAAAACTTACATTTGATATCGCCGCTAATGTGTTTAACGCAGGTACAAAATTCGACATCAAAGATCTCTCAATAGATTTAAATGGACAAAAATTTAGTCCAACTTCCAAAGTATTATCGAAAGAAAATAATGATGCAAATATTTTTTACACGGTAGAGGTTGATCTTTCCGCAGCAACATCAGTTCCTGCTAGCTCTAAAATTACATTAACAACAACTGTTACAAATAATACTGTTGGTGTCCGCATCGATAATATCGTCTTAAAAGGCCAAAAATAAAATACAATAAAAACATCTTCAAATGCAACACATCCATCATGTGTTGCATTTGTTAGCTAAATACATTTCACTTTTTAACCTCAAGCTATGTATAAAAAATACATACTTTTTGCGCTCTTATCGGCGGCCAGTACCCCTATCTTTGCCCAAAAGGCCAACGTACAGGGTATCGTACGCAATCAGTTGAGCAAAGAACCTTTTTCCAATGTACGTCTCGTCTTTGAAAAAAATCAAAAAACAGTGGTTACGGATTCCAAAGGAAACTTCAATCTACCGAAGTTAAATTCAGGCGAGGAAACCATCCTGATCACGGGCGGTAACATCCAAGAAACTAAAATTACTGTTCAAATCCCGACCTCCGGTCTGCTCAAAATGGAAGACATTTATGTTCTTCCAAGTACTGACAATGATAATATGGTACAACTGAGCATGGCTGCAGATGATTTATTGGATGATGATAACGAATCTTTCGATCAAAACATTTCGGCCAAAATTATCCTTTCCAATGACGTATACGTTAACAAAATTGGTTATCAGCTCTCACAGTTCCGTTTCCGCCTTCGCGGATACAACAACCGATACGAACAAAAATATATCAACGGTGTACATTTCAATGACCAGTTGCGTGGTGTCTTCAACTACGCCTCCATCGGAGCCATCAATGATTTGACCCGAAATGGTGACGAAGACAACGCCATGGATGCCTCGACTTTTACATTCGGCTCCATTGGCGGCTCTGAAAACATCAACATGCGTGCAAGCACCTTTGCGAAAGGCGCAAAGGCAACAGCTACCTATACCAACCGGAATTACTATAGCCGCGGCATGCTGAGCTATTCTACCGGTCTCATGGACAATGGCTGGGCATTTACAGGGTTGATCGGTGGTCGTTATGCCGATAAAGGTTATGTAGAAGGAACATTCTACAAGAATGTCTCTTATGCCCTGTCGATTGAAAAACAATTCCAACAAGGAAAACACAGCTTATCCCTAGTTACCTTTGGTTCACCCGTAGAGCGCGGTCAACAATCAGGCTCCTTTCAGGAAGCCTACGATCTCCTCGACAATAACCTATACAACCCCAATTGGGGTTACCAAGATGGAAAAATCAGGAATTCGCGTGTAGTAACGGCTTACGACCCTACCGCAATCCTTTCACATATCTGGAAAATCGATCCGAACACAAAACTGACTACAGGTATATCACTGCATTATGGCAAATATGCCAGTACTGCATTAAACTGGTACAGAGCAAAAGACCCAAGGCCTGACTACTACCGCAATTTACCTAGCTACTATACACAGCAAGAGGATATTGACAAATATACCGAAGCATGGAAATCCAAAGCAGTATCTCAAGTCGACTGGGCTAGTTTATATAATCAAAACAAGGAAGCGGTAATGAAAGGTGAGCTTTCAGCACTATATATGGTCGAAAAACGTCACAGCGACCTGCTGGAAAGTAGTTTCAATTCGACGTTAAACAAGACCATTAACGAACATTCAAAGTTAACGGCAGGCATTGCAGTTAAAGGCTCACAATCACAGCAATATAAAACAGTAGACGACTTGTTAGGTGCCGAATATGTATTGGACACCGATAAATACGCAGAACAGGATTTTGGACAAGGAGCTTTACCAGCCCAGAATAACCTGTTAAATCCAGACTTTAAAGCTCGTGAGGGTGATACATTTGGTTACCGCTTCAATATCAATATGAAGTCGGCGAATGCTTGGCTACAAAATGAATACAGCTATTCGAATATCGATTTCTTCTACGGGACACAACTTTCCTATACCAGTTTTGAACGGATTGGTTATATGAAAAATGGACGTTTCCCAAATGATTCTTATGGAAAAGGACAGGAGCATCATTTTGTAGACTATGCATTTAAAGGGGGGATGACCTACAAATTCAATGGACGTCATTTGTTGAATGCGAAAATCAGTTACCAAACCAAGGCTCCTTTGGCCAATGATGCCTACGTCTCACCACGTGTAAGTGACTTCACCTTAGCGGACTTAAAAAGTGCGAAGATCTTCTCAACAGATATTAGCTATATTTTCTCCTTGCCAAAGTTAAATGGACGCTTGTCGGTATTTCAGACTAATTTTACGGATCTAATTAGCCGTCAAAGTTATTACAACGATGCTGCACGTACATTTATCAACCACGGTTTAGAAGATATGGATCAAATTCATAGGGGGGTTGAGTTAGGCTTAACATACAAGATCGATAACAACTGGAGTATTGATCTTGCTGCTACAAAAGCCGAATACTACTATAGTAATAATCCAATGGGGGTCATGAACTCTGAAAATGGATATATCAATGGTATTCCTGCGACTAATGTACGTGAAACAGTATATCTTAATAATTATTATGTTGGCGGAATGCCACAAACAACAGGAACATTTGGCCTCCGCTATTTTGTCGATTATTGGTTCTTTGGTGCCAATGTAAACTATGCAGGCGATATGTACTTAGCCAAAGCACCGCTTCGCCAGTTGATGTCCGACTATTCGACCATCAGTCCGGATGATGCAGAACTTTACGAGGCATACCAAAATTTGACGCATCAAGAGAAATTTAAGAACAGTGCGACTGTAGATCTTTCTATCGGAAAGATTTTATACCTAAAAGATCGTGGTAAATCAATCAATTTCAATTTGGCTGTCAATAACGTATTAAACGACAAAAACATTCGAACAGGCGGTTACGAAAATGCACGCCTGGACATTACCGCACCTAATAAGTTTAATTCGAAATATTATTATATGCAGGGGATCAACTGTTTTTTGAATGTATCCTATAGATTTTAACTTCAATAATCATGAATAAAAAAAATATACAAGCTGTCTATACCACGATGTTATCAGTCATCTGTGTCGGACTTATCCTATTTACCAATGCGTGTAAGCGCGACTATACTGAGCCGCCATTGACTGAACCCATATACAGTGGTCCAGGTGCTAACATCACAATAGGAGCATTAAAAGAAAAATATGCTAACATTGTGGATCCAAAAGTAATTGAAGAAGATTTAATTATTAAAGCATTTGTCACAGGTAACGATATTTCGGGAAATATCTACAAGCAGCTATACATTCAGGACGAAACTGCAGCCATTAATATCGGCGTCGATCAAAACAGCGTTTATTCATCCTTTAGAGCTGGCCAAGAAGTTTACGTTAACCTAAAGGGTTTATCCATGGTCAAATATGGTGGTGAATTGCAAATTGGTTTTAGCGGAACCAATGCGAATCGTATCTCGTGGCTTGTTTTTCAAGAGCATGTACTACGAAATAAGTGGTCTGATGCAGCTAATTTAACGCCGTTGGAAGTCGACCTGTCCAAGTTAGACGCATCAATGGTCAACAAATTGGTCATTATTAAAAATGTACGCTTCAACAACGGCGGCATTAACGCCTTCGCAGGTGGAACCGCTACTGTCAGCGAAGTCGTCAAAGATGCGAATGCCAAAACATTGGATGTTCGCAACAGCAACTTCTCTACCTTTGCTAAAGAGATCCTTCCTAAAGGAAACGGAACACTAGTCGGAATATTAGGTCGTTACAATGGTGGTTGGCAGCTCTTCTTACGTGACAAGACAGATGTTATTGACTTTGATGGTACAGATGCGGGAACAACACCGACTGATCCCGAAACCGGAGGGACACTATTCAGTGAAACATTTGGCAATGGCACTTATCCAAGTGGCAACCGTCCAAAAATTGCAGATTTCACCGATTTCGACATGAAAGCTCCGGTGACCTACACCGAAGAAAGCAATTCCGCCGATATTCGAACAGCGACAGGAATCAGTGCCTCGGTTTGGCTTCCGGCAAACAAAGATATTACACTGAAAATCGCTGGAATACAAACGGCCAACAAAACGGACCTTACATTGAGTTATCAGCTCGTTCCTAATATTTACAATATTGGTGAAGCGACCAACCTTAATGCCATGAAGGTGAAGGTAAACGGAACAACTTATACAATTCCAAGCACACCAGTAGCGATCACCTCAACAGATGACCGTAATAAATATTACACGGTCAGTATTCCTAACATTACACCTGCAGCAACAAGTACCGTCGAATTTATAATGACTGGCGCGGACAATGCATTTGGCTTCCGTTTAGATAATATTAAAATCGTAAGCGCAACTGGCGGAAGCGCTTCAGACAACACGATTATCGTTACTAAATAGATGAAAGATGAACTATAAACACATCAGCTGCATTTTACTTCTCCTTTTATTTGCTGTAAATCCGAGTTTCGCACAAACCAACCGTCGGGTTTACCCCATCGCATTCTACAATTTGGAGAATTTATATGACGCCGTAAAAGATTCTTCCATCAATGACGATGAGTTTACGCCAAAGGGTGCCAACACATGGACAGAAGCCAAATACCAGCAAAAGATTAAAAATATGGCGCGAGCAATTCGCGCTATTGGTTCGCCGAGTTCAAACCTCGGGCCCATAGCTTTAGGCGTAGCCGAAATTGAAAACCGCCGGGTTCTGGAAGATCTTACACGAGATCCCCAACTCCGTGAGCTGGGATTAAAGATCATTCATCATGACTCCCCTGACCGCCGTGGTGTGGATGTTGGATTCCTTTATAATCCAGAATTCTTTACCCCCTATCGCGATCAGGCATATTCCTTTCATTTACCGGAAAATCCCGGGTTCAAGACGCGTGATCAGCTCTTAATATCCGGAACTATTGCTGGCGATACAGTGCATATCATTGTTAACCACTGGCCTTCGCGTTATGGCAATAAATCTTCTGGACTTCGCGAATTCGCCGCAGGTATTACTAAAGGGATATGTGATTCCCTATATCGTGAAAATCCGGAGGCCAAGATTATCATCATGGGCGATTTGAATGATGACCCCAAAGATAAAAGCGTGAAGGATGTCTTGCAGGCCAAGAAAAACCCACAAGATGTACCAACTCAAGGATTGTTTAATACCATGTGGAAGTTTTACGATAAGGGAATTGGATCACTGGGTTATCAGGGGCAATGGAACCTCTTTGATCAGATCATTATTTCCAGGCCACTATTGGATAATAAAAACAAAGGCTTACGTTTCGTCAAAGCAGAAATCTTCAATAGAGACTTTCTGGTTCAACAGGAAGGACGCAACAAAGGTTACCCGCACCGGACATTTTCAGGCGGCGTATTTATCAATGGCTACTCGGATCACTTTCCAACATTGATCTTTCTGGTAAAATAATATAAATGAAATCCGATTAACTCTTCTTAAACGGACTTAAATATAGGAGCTCCTTATATACGAGCTCCTATCTTTTTTTGATATCGCCAGTCTTCAGGAATCTATCATTATACACAAAATATAAACTACCATTTAATCGCACTATTATACCATAGTTAAAACGCAATTTTTTACTAGATTTAAATCATGAAGCTTATCATATTTGATCTAGACGGGACACTACTAGATACATTACAAGACCTTGGAGACAGTTGTAACGCAGTTCTGCAACAGTATGGATATCCAACTCATCCACTCGTAGCCTATAAGAAATTTGTAGGCAATGGGGTGGAGAAACTTATCGAAAGGGCATTACCCGAAGAAGCACGAACCCCACAGACGATGCCGCTCGTACTTGCCGCTTTTAAGAGCTATTACGAGCAAAAACCCATAACACACACAAAACCATATACCGGAATTATACCGCTGCTCCAAGAATTGAAATCCTTAGGTTATCTCATCTCCGTAGCGTCCAATAAGTACCACGAGGCAGTCCTCCCGCTGATGCAGCAATATTTCTCCGATCTTCAATTTGACCTTATTTTGGGACATCGCGCTGGTCATCCAGCTAAACCAGATCCAGCGATTGTCTTAGACAGCCTCCAAACACTGGGCGTCGGCAAACATGAATGCTTTTATGTAGGCGATTCATCTGTGGATATGGATACCGCCAATAATGCCGGGGTAACAGCCATAGGCGTGACATGGGGTTTTCGCGATGAAGATGAATTAAAGGAACATGGTGCCCAATACATTATCCACAGCCCAGAAGAGCTTCTAGGTATTATATAATCGTATAGTATAAAAAGAAAAGCGGCACTCAAATCAATCGTGATCCAGATGCCGCTTTTTTTAAAGCAGGTGACTACATTTTCGCATCCATTAATTGCTCGTTTTGTGTTTTGAGGTTACCCCGCTTTTGGCACACTATCAGCAATCGAAATACTTCTATTCAAAATGCGACAGTATCGGATTATTGATCTGGGCCGAAATTCCATTTGTGAACCGCGTAACGACATTAGAAGAGAATAATGTGCAACAACAACTGAAAGAACTGATTCGACAAAATTTCAATCATCCGTCGATTTATATCTGGGGCATGCACAACGAAGTGTATACACCTACGGCCTACACCGTTGATCTCACCACAAAATTAAATGATCTGGCAAAGTCCGAAGATCCGGACCGATATACCGTTTCTGTCAGCGGTTATAATGTCATCGACCACCCGGTCAACAACAATGCAGACGTGCAAGGCATCAACCATTATTTTGGATGGTACAACGGCGAACTGGAAGATAAATCAGCCAAAGACGACGATGTCGCCTCCTGGGCAAAACGAATCAGTGAAGCATTTAAAGATTACCGAATCATCTTTTCGGAATATGGTGCCGAAGCGATTCCCGAAGATCAGGCCGAAGAAATTGGTAACTTTGGCAATCAATGGAGCAACCCTGCCTTTTTCCCCGAAGAATATGCCACCAAATTCCATGAAGTCCATTGGGGAGTAATCGCTAAAAGTCCGATTTTCTTAGGCTCCTATGTTTGGAATACCTTTGATTTTGCGACGCCGATCACCGCACTCAATGTCAATCCCCGAAATTATAAAGGATTGGTGTCCTTTGACCGTAAATTGAAGAAGGATGGTTTTTATTGGTACAAAGCCAACTGGAGCAAAGAACCTGTATTATATATCACACAACGCCGTATGATGAATAGAGGGAATGAAATCACAGCTGTTACAGTTTATTCCAACAGAGGTGAGCCTACATTGATAGTTAATGGACAGTTTATCAAAGGCGCCAAAATTGGTCAGACCAATGTACATTACATCTTCGAAAACGTGAAGCTAAAAAATACAGTGGAAGCGAAAATACGTCCGAAAGATGGCAAGATATTAACCGACCATATTGAATGGAACTATGATCCAGCGTATAAACAGGGTCCATCGGGACCTACTAAATCAAAAACAGAACACGTCGGTCTATAGTTGACCGACAAAAGCCGGGTGTTTACCGAGATTGTTTCGAGATTGGCCTAATGAGCGTGGTCAGTGCGCTATTTCCGTCCTATCTTTGAGTCATCAAATAAGAAATAAAGATTTAAAAAAATAAACATCATGGCAACTAAAACGACATTCAGCATCAACAGTAAAACAATTACTAAAGTTTTTCAAGATCTTTTTGATTCCTTCAAAAGCTCCCGTTTAAAAGTTTCATCCAAGAATGGACAAGAATACTTAAATATTTCCCTGCTATTAGCTGTAATCATCGGAATTATTTTCCCTGTAGCTTTTATTGCATTGATTATTATAAGTTTGATTGCACCTATTGAAATTGCAATTCTTCAAGAAGTAAAAGAAGAGCATGCAAATCAAAAGATGATTGAACTTAAATAAAATACTATACTATCACTACAAAGATGGGCTATCCAAAAATTGGATAGCCCCTTCTTTTATAAAATTCTCGGCATATATCCATACAGTACAATTTCATCTATTCATCCGCAAATGATCAAAATGGTCTCTCTACGCTAGCTTTCAGTCAAAAGATGACATAAGATTTCCAAAAAGTAGCTCCCTGTCTACAAGCTTACAATTGGATTTGGTTTTTTAGTGCTAAATTTGAATTCCAAACTAAACAAAATAGGCTATAGTTAATTTATTGGGGTGAAAGAACAATAACGTGAAAAACAGTAGAAAATTATTTATTATCAGGACAGTTTTAATTGCCTTCCTCATTCTTTCCTTGACTTATATCGGTTCGATATTTACCTATCAATATATTGAATACCAAAAGACCGAATCCCGTCTAAATAAAGCATACAGCTCTAAGAATGAATTGACAAATCTTTTTTATGAACTCTTCTCATCATATAACGACTCCGGAAATGCGTTTCGTTCCTACACCGTGGATTTTAGTGCCAAAAATTTAAAGAACTACAGCAATAGTTTGGATACGCTCAGGTTTTATATTGATTCACTATCGGAATTATCTTCACAAAAAGGACTTATTTTCTCCACAAATACTTCCCTGGAACAAAATATTTCCCTCTCGGATGAGTTCGCACGCATTAAAAAATCTGTTGACAACATGATTTTTCTTGCGAAAGACTCTCTTTCGCTCTTAACCAAAACAAATAAAAACATCCGTCCAGGAAATAATAGAATATTTGCAGATTCAGTTGTCAACAAAATATTGCGCGATACTGCTCTTAATGTCAACATGAAAGATACGATAGTTCGAAAAAAAGAGAAGCTATTCACCCGTATTTTCAAAGCCAAAAATGATACCTTGGTCGCAGATAGGCTGGAGCAAAATTTCAATGTTAACCAAATTAAAGCTATACATAGCCAAATCCAAAATTTGATAGAGCAAAATGAGATTTTCCATCTCCAAGATTTCAGTAAGATTCGCCGTTCATTTATGGAGCTTCAGCAGAAAGAAAGGCAGCTTTTACAATCTAACTACAACTTATTCAACACGATTAGTACTGCATTGCTACGAATTAAAACTCATGAAGATGGAATGTTAAGAGCTGCTGAAATTCGAGATTTCAAGCTTTATCGTGAAAACTCCTCCATTTTTGGAAAGCAGGTTATCGCTTCTATTATTCTCATGATAATTATGGTAACACTCCTCTTGTCATACCACTACAATACACTGGTGTATGAACGGAAACTGACCGCTGCCAGAGACTACGCTTTGAAAACAGCAAAGGAGAAGACGAGTATATTAGCCAATGTAAGTCATGATGTACGCACACCGGTCAATTCTTTAGTGAGCATTATTGACTTACTAAAAAACAACGCCGAAAGCAATAGGATCAATCCTATTTTATTAGATGCCATCACACAAGATATTCATGTGATAAATGATACCGTTGAGGATATTTTAAATCTCGGTAAGCTAGAGTCTGGTACATTAGAAATAAAGGCCGAATATTTTTCACCATCTCAACTACTCTTCAATGTGATTAAAATGCTCCAGTCACAGGCAGATAAAAAAGGACTAAAACTTATTAGCTCCATTGATATCGATCGCGACATCTTAATCAAAAGCGGAACATATCGCGTAAGACAGATTGTTTCCAACCTCCTCAGTAACGCCATTAAATATACGGATAAGGGGACGATAGAAGTGAAAGCCTATATCACCAGAAATCAGGGATCAAAATTACATATTGTAGTTAACGATACAGGAATGGGTATTTCTGCAAAAGATCAAGAGCATATTTTTGAACAGTATTATATGACTGATCAAAAATCCAAAAGTAGTTTTGGATTGGGATTGCATATTTCTAAACTCATGGCTGCACAGCTAAACGGAACGTTAAGTGTTAACAGTCAACAAGGTAAAGGATCAACATTTACATTAGTCGTCCCATTTACCGAAGAAAAGAAAAACAGAAAACCAATCACAAATTTGAGCAAATTATCAAAAGATTTAAGTTTTGTCGTTATTGATGATAATGCAATTAATAATCTATTTGTAAAACAAGCATTGCAACATTTCGAAAATGTAAAGATCTATCAAGATTCAACTGCTGCAATAACTTACCTGAAAGAAAATAAAACGGATATTATTATAACCGATCTCAAAATGCATGGTCCTACGGGCTGGGACATTCTAAATACTGTCAAAGACACCAACCCTATGCGAGGATGGAATAGCAAAGTTATTGCATTAACGTCAGACGAATCACAGGTAGCCATGCAGGCTCCAGAAGGCCAGCAACATGAATTTGATGGCATTATGACCAAACCCTTAAACAAAGCTATTCTTGCCGAGATCATTGCGCGCATTTCGTAAATTAAATAATCTTCCCACGTTAATACTTATATCTTCAACGGCATAGAATCAGCCAGCGCTGCCATCAGCCGAAAAAGCTCTCCATTCCAGTATCTTCCTGTGCATTACCGACCAAGCTACAATCATTGATAACGATCCGTAGTACAGTGGCCGCTAGCCTGACTCCAAAGTAAACAATAGCAGAAAAGTGATGATGAAACGGCTCTGTATATGGACAATAGTTTATGGTGACAGCAATTAGAGAAAAGCAATATGGCCATGACGAATTATTTCGCCATAAAATCTGTATTCCCAAATTACGATTATAGCCATGTTGTCCCTTGAAGCTAGATTGTCTAGATGGATACTATGCTGATATACCTCACAGAAGAGCGAGTTCCTGTCGATGAAAAATGTTGCTTTACCGTTATGGCGATCGTGAAACTATATTCCGGAACGAATAAACTATTTACATCTTTTAACCGGATACATTTATAGAAGATTCGTGTAGCAACTACTGGAAATACGAATGATAGCACATAGAAAGTGGACCGTCACTGAGGACAGTGCCGGTTGCGGAGCATGGCCGATGGACCAGCCCCGTCGACGGCCACGGAGGTAGTTAAACG
>NZ_DCRG01000010.1:0-5870 GCF_002325125.1 Sphingobacterium sp. UBA1498 | reverse complement strand
CTATAAATATATGAAAATCAAACAATTAAAACAAATTATGAGCCTTAGATAATGCAAAAAAAAGAGACTGTCATTTTGAGACAGCCTCTTTTGTGATTTAAACGGTCTATGTTTTATGATTTTTTTCGAATGGAAATCGCATTTTTATGCGCCTGCAAACCCTCAAGTTCAGCGAGTATTTCAACTACAGTCCCAATGTGTTGGAGCCCAGTTTCGCTAATGTGTTGGAAAGTAACTTTTTTTACAAAAGAATCCACCGATACGCCTGAGTAGGAGCGTGCATATCCCGATGTAGGCAGCGTATGATTAGTACCCGAAGCATAATCACCCGCGCTTTCCGGGGTTAAGTGTCCTAAAAATACTGAACCAGCGTTACTGATATAGCGTGTTAAAGACTCCCATTGATCCGTTTCCAAAATAAGGTGTTCTGGAGCGTAATCATTTGAAAATTGTAGCGCTTCCTGAAGGTTATCAACAGTTACCGCATAAGAATTGTCAATAGCTTTTGCAGCAAGTTCCTTGCGCGGTAAGACCGCCAATTGGGCTGCCAGTTCTGTGTTGACCGCATCAACTATAGCCGTAGAAGTTGCAACCAAGACAGCTTGGCTGTCGACGCCGTGTTCGGCTTGTGCCAAAAGATCGGCGGCAACAAAAGCCGGATTAGCCGAGTCATCAGCGACGACTAATACTTCGGATGGGCCGGCAGGCATATCTATGCTAACATTTGCCAGACCCTGTATAATGGATTTTGCCTTCGTGACAAATTGATTGCCTGGGCCAAAAATCTTATCGACTTTGGGTATTGTCTTTGTTCCAAATCCCATAGCAGCAACAGCCTGAGCACCTCCAACCAAGTATATTCTATTTATCTTCAGTAATTTTAAACAAAAAGCGACAAATCCATTAATTTTTCCGTTGGATTGGGGGGGAGAACAAACGACAATTTCTTTGCACCCAGCTATTCTTGCGGGAATACCAAGCATTAAAAGTGTGCTAGGTAAGACCGCTGATCCTCCAGGGATATAGAGACCGACTTTTTCAATAGGGCGCACCTCCCGCCAGCATTTTACGCCGGGCATGGTTTCAACAGTGCGTTCTCTTTTTAATTGCGTACTATGAAACTTATGAATATTCTGAAAAGCAATTTCCAGTGCTCTTTGCTGATCACGGTCTATGGTAGATGCTAACGCATCGATATCGTCCTCGTCCAAATACAGTCGTTCGAGTTCAACATTGTCAAATTTAGCAGCATATTCGCGTAACACGACATCTCCTTGCTGGCGTACCTGTTGAATAATTTCCTGGACAACCTCTTGTATTGCATTGTTCGGATCCGTGTTCCTGGCAACCAGTTGTTGAATTTCGGATTTTCCTAACGTCTTGTAATCATATTTTTTTAACATGGTTGTATAAGTGCATCAAGTTTAAAGAATGATTTTTTCAACGGGCATCACAACGATACCTTGGGCACCTTCAGCTTTTAATTTGTTGATCTTATCCCAAAAGTCATCTTCGGTGATAACGGTATGTACGGCTACCCAGCCTTCTTCTGCAAGTGGAACAACCGTAGGGCTCTTAACGCCGTGGAGTAAAGAAGTAATAGCCGGCAAATTCTTCTTTTCGACATTCAATACCACATATTTGGTTTCTTTTGCTAAAAGAACAGATTCGATGCGTTGTACTAATTCAGTCAAAACTTCATTACCCTCTAATCCTTTTCTTCCCACCAAAATGGCTTCTGAATTCTTCACATCAGCAAAAGGTTTTAAACCATTGCTTTTTAACGTTCCACCTGTAGATACGATATCACAGATTGCATCACTAAGGCCCAAGCCGGGAGAAATCTCAACGGAGCCAGAGATCAAACGGATGTCTGCATTAATATTGTACTCGTTTAGAAAGTTCTTGAGGATATTTGGATAAGAGGTCGCGATTGCTTTACCATTAAGGTCTTTAATGTCCTGAATGTTACTATCTTTGGGGATAGCTAATTTCAATGTGCATTTTCCAAAACCGAGTCTCTTGATGTATTCTACTTTGGATTCAGTCTCATCAATGATGTTTTCACCTACGATACCAAGATCGGCTATGCCTTGTTCTACATAACCCGGAATATCATCGTCTCTCAAAAACAATATTTCCAATGGAAAATTTCCCACAGTGGTAATTAAAGAGCTCTTGTAGTTCTCGAAGTCTAAACCACAGTTTTTCAGTAATTGAACAGATTTTTCGTTTAACCTACCCGATTTTTGGATAGCAATTTTAAGATTTTTCAACGCTTTATAATGTTAGCAGTAAATTATTAATAATAAGAAATCAAACAAGAGGGAAGGTATTCTACGTAAGAACACATTAAATTAACATATCGCCACAACGGCGATGATGGAAATGAAAATGATGTACGTAAGTATAAACCATGTTTGTATTAATAACTGTAAGCAAATGTATAGTAAATTAATTGGAAATCCAAGGCCATCATTTTAAAATTGTCATCTAAACAGGCTTATTATTAAGCGGATTCTAATTTGGATACAAAAATAAGTGAAAATATGGCTAGTGTATACTACATGCAAAATCTGGGCGTATGACAATACTGATTTGATAGCTTGGAGCATACTGTTTCGTATACTTTACAGACCAGTAATGAGTTTGATTCAAATTTAAACGTCTTTAATAAGGTGACAACTCACATAAATTTCCTTATTTTTAAGGGGTGAAGAAATTATAAATAGAGAGATTATTTACTGGATGAAAAGATTAGTTTTTATTTTTGTTTGCTGGTTGAATTGTTCCTATATAGGCGCTGTAGCGCAGGAAATACCTGCTTCTACATTAGATATCCGGATATTGGAGTCGATTGCTGAAACCAGGACTGTGCCGCAAACACAAACATTTAAAGTGCTTTCTGATATCAATAATTATGTTCAGATTGCAGTTCCCGTCGGTTTACTGGTTGCTGGTGCAGTCAATGATGATAAAATGATGCGTCAGAATGCTTTGTATGTTGCTAGCAGTACGGCTGTAACTGCTTTGGTGAATGTGGGTTTGAAACATTTGTTTAAGCGCAGTAGACCTTTTAAAAAATATCCTAATTTCATATCGGTTCGTACGGCCAGTGGATATTCCTTTCCCTCTGGGCATACGTCTTCCGCTTTTGCTACCGCAACTGCTTTGTCACGTGCCTATTCGAAGTGGTACGTCGTCGCCCCATCCCTTTTATGGGCAAGTAGTGTTGGTTATTCACGGATGTATTTGGGCGTACACTTTCCCACCGATGTATTGGCTGGTGCTGCACTGGGAACAGGAGCAGCATTCGCTTTAGATGGATTAAAGAGATAATATAAAAAGAAAAAATGATGCAACAGGTTGTTAAAATATTAGTTGTTGGATGTGGAAATATGGGCGCATCTCATGCAAGGGCTTATCACGATTTAGATGGCTTTCAAATTGTAGGTCTAGTAGCTCGTGGAGAGAGCAAAGGTAAGCTGAATGAAGAATTGGGAGGAAACTATAAATTATTTTCGTCTTATGAGCAGGCACTTGAGGAAACGAAACCGGATGCCGTGTGTATAGCCACCTATCCAGATACGCATAGAGATTATGCTATAAAAGCCTTTCAGGCTGGGGCTCACGTCTTTATCGAGAAGCCCATAGCTGAAAACGTAATTTCAGCACAGCAGGTAGTGGATGCGGCAATAAAATACGATAGAAAATTGGTTGTTGGTTATATCTTGAGATACCATCCATCCTGGATCAAGTTCATCGAGATTTCTAAAACGATGGGAAAGCCACTTGTTATGCGTATGAACCTCAATCAACAGAGTCATGGATATATGTGGGATGTGCATAAAAATTTAATGTCTAGCTTAAGTCCCATTGTTGATTGCGGGGTCCACTATATTGATGTCATGTGTCAAATGGTGGGCGCAAAACCATTGTATGTATCTGCAATAGGTGCACGATTAACCGATGAGATTCCAGCGTGGAACTATAACTATGGGCAACTTCAGTTGCATTTTGAGGACGGTTCTGTAGGATGGTACGAAGCCGGATGGGGGCCAATGGTGAGTCAGAACGCTTTTTTTGTAAAAGATATTTTTGGACCAAATGGTGCAGTTTCCATTGTCGCTAACAAAGCCAGCGATGAGGGGAAATCGGATTCGGTCGCCTCACACACACAAACGGAAAGCCTAAGAATACATTATAGTGATTTAGATTCAGCCAATGAATTTAAGAAGGCCGATGAATGGATTAACTTATCGGATGAGCCTGGTCATCAAGAATTATGTAATCGGGAGCAGCTATTCTTTCTGCGGGCAATTTTAGAGAATTTGGATCTTACTGATTCAATGGAAGATGCTATTAACAGTCTGCGAATCGCTTTGGCATGCGATGAAGCTGTGAAAACTAAATTGATGATAAAGTTGTAGTGCTTTTTCACAAAATATCTTATGAATATTGTACTAGAATATACAGCTAGAAAGTGCTTAAATAAAAAAATAGCTTAAAAAAATAGACTTTTTGGTCTGTCTTTTGTTATTTAGCTACATATTTAACATTCTTATGAATAATTTACTCAAAGTTGCACTATTATTTGGATTATCAATTTCGACAACTTATGCGCAAGATAAGCAATGGCAGATGGAGTTGGTTTTTAAAGGTGAAGTGTCGCCTGAAAAGTTTGAAAATGACGTTCCAGAATTTGCAAAGGAGTTTTATGAGCCATTTTTGAAAGGAAAAATGGCTTATCGGAATGTAGAGGTTTTGGCTGATGCCTATTATTCTTCCACTATAGTGAATCAAAAGACACATGCTGTTTTAAATCGAAAGTTAGCAAAAACGTATTCGTATTCAGCAGGAGATGATGTCGTCACTGCTGAAGTATATCATCCATCGTATAAGATTGTTGGTGTAAAGCCGGAAGAATCCGAAGGCCCTTATGTGCAGCTGCAAGATATGGGCGAAATAGAATCAATAGCGGGCATTACCTGTAAAAAAGCAAAGTTGTTTTTTAAAAACAATGCGGATTCGGCTATCGCAACTGTTTGGTATTCGGAAGCAGTACCGACTTATTATTTGACTGCCTTTCCATTTATAAATGATTTGCCTGGTGGTGTGCTTAAATTGTCTTTAGGTGAAAGCAATGAGCTTGGTTTCGAAACAACAAAAGTGGCCAATACATCTTTTGTTGCAGACTTTCAATTGCCTAAAAACGCGAAGGTTATTGATATCTCCGGGGGAGATAATGATAGCCAGGCAGAAGATGTCGGTTTATTTGAAGACACTTTTCCATTGGATAGATCACTTAAATGGACGATGGTTAAGGATAAAAATACCAATGATGAATATTATGGTATAAAAAACACGGCAGGAGAAGAAGTATTGCCTTGCTCTCTTTTCTCTTTAGCATACTTTAATGAACACACTGCCATTGTTTCAGATAAAGATAATTATTTTTGGTTATTGGATAAGAAGGGGGGAAAGGTAAATAAAGAAGGATTTGACTGGCTGACGCCAGCAAATCAAAAAATTGCCATATTCCAAAAAGACGGTAATTTTGGATTGGTCACAGAAGAAGGGAAAATTCTGCTCGATAAGAAAGAAAACATCAGTAAATTTTTGGACAATTATCTGATGTTCTCTGAAAATGGTAAAATTGGATTGCTGGACGAACAGGGAAAGATTATATTAAAAGCGAATCTACTATTTCTAGATGCTGATCACGTCGGGAATGTTTTGATTCGCGAGAAAGAGGGCGAAGAAACGAAGAAGATGGACTTAAATACTTTCTTAAATTCTTATGTTAAGTAATTTTAAATCCATACAATCTATGTTTTAGCGGTTACAAAAAAAGAAGCTGTCCGACAAGG
>NZ_DCRG01000016.1:0-98440 GCF_002325125.1 Sphingobacterium sp. UBA1498 | reverse complement strand
TATTATTGTAATCGGAAAGTGACCCAATGACTAGCGAAATAATTGGCCCAATATCACCGAAATCACTGGACCAGTATCACCGAAATAGACACCTGTCTCGGACTGTTTGATCGCAAAGGCGATCTGTGCTTCTTTAAACTTTGATTTTTTCATCGTTTTTCCTCCCTTTTAAAATTAGTAATTCAAGTCCGAATTCCCTACTTTTAAATACTCCAGTTTTTTGGGAAGAGGTCAATTCTATTTGGTTTCATTTTGATTTTTAAAGGTTCAGTTATCGCAGTAAGTATATATTTTATTAAAAACAATCGAAAATATTCTCGACGAACTCAGAGTTGAACTATATCAAAGTAGTTTTTTACTCGATCAAAGATTTACCAAACACAGAGAATGCCTCTAGGTGTAGCATTATTTAGACAATAATCGTTTAAATAATTACTAATCAAACGAATAAAAATATGAGAAATTCATTTAAATTACTTCTTTTATCAGTATTTTTTATTTTTAACGAATCTTGTAAAGAAAATGAAATTGAGCCTCCTATTATAGACCCTCCAATGTATAGTAACCAATATACATGGAAAGAAACTGCAATAAAAAAGGGAAATGAAGATTGGAAAGAACTTCCAAATGGCAATATTCTTCGTCTTTATACTGATTATAAAGTAGATGCAGATACTATGTTTGGAGCTTATGAATATAATGGCATAAATGCAAATATTGAGATAAATACTCCATCTTCAATATACAAAGGATTTATTAAAAAGAAGGATTCACTATTTTTAAAAATACCAAACGATAAAGGACAGGAAAACTCTTATGTTTCCTTGAATTGTGAAATTCTGAATAACTCCGAAATGATTATTCGGAATGGAAAAAGTGATCCTGTGGTAAGTATCAAATACAAAAGATAAAAAGAAACCCGTATGGAAAATACGGGTTTCTTTTATTATAAATTTGTATGATTATTTGTTAACCTACAACAATTTGGTGGATTAGGATTGCCATTGTTCAAATATGCTTGCAAACTCGATCTTTCTTGAGCAGTCATTACAGTATTATCAGATTTATAAACAGTTGGAGCCAATTCTCTATAAACATCTGATCTAGCTATATATGGTAAATAGAAATAGTTAGCATACGACCTATCCAAATCTGATAGCGCAGTTCTATTAACAGGATAAGTCCCCCCTGCATTTAATGTAATCACAGGAAAATTAGCATCTTTAGCGAAATCGGTCATACCATACATCATAATTGAATTTAGATCAACACTACTTCCAAACATAAAATAATTCCCTGTTCGCTTATCAAAATTCGTTTTATAATCATTACCCGTTAACCTACATCTATCAGGATGAACAGTAATGGTATTGTCGCGATTAGGTCTAGTATGCTCGTGGTATAAACCAATAGCATGCATAATTTCGTGTGCCACAACACCCATCGGAACTGAAAAAGGAGGCAAAAAAGGTCCCATTGATTCATCCTGCTGCAGGCTTAACCATTGACCAGCATCTCCCCGACCCTGTGTCGCTGGATTCTTAACGGCATCCCATCTCCCAACAGTCGACCAATTTCCTTCTGCATTCCAAGCACTAGGATTAGTGGAAGTACCATGAAAGAATTCGATGTAGGGATAATAAAATCCCCATTGAGAATCATAAGTCGGCTGGCCTGTTGCATTGTAAAACCTTATATTTGTTGTTGATTCAATGTGTTGAATGGCGGCACTAATGGCTAACCTTGCTCCAGCGCTGACATTGGAATTTACAGTATATCTTACCATAGCCCACATTCTATTTTCATTTGGGTGAACACCAACACTTTTGGTATTGGGATTAGTTTTAAATAATCTACCCGAAGATGCCGGTGACGCGTTTTGATAAGGTTGATCCAAATCTTCTTTGGCAACCGCTTCAAAAGAATTATTCGTTTTTATCAATTCAAATTGACTAGGTGTCAGTAAGATGTCACCTTCTATAAAATAATTCTCACCACGTTTTTCAACCGTTGCCCCAGACTCTAGGGTAATAAATTCACCTTTAGCCTTTTTCGCTATTTCTTGAATATGTTTCGGTTGGTCAGCTATCTTGTCCTTACTGCAAGACAAAAGTAAAGCTATCATCAATAATGATAGAGTTTTCAAATTAAGTGTTTTCCTAATCATAATAGTGTTTATTAAGGTTAAAAAATAATCAGACATTTAATACCTAGATATTTCACCCAGAATTTCATCGAAAACTTCTTAGAAGTTCCAAATTGATAAGCGATTATCAAAATACTTTTACAGAATAATAATATTGAAACATTTACGATCCACAAAATTTTCTCGACCAACTTGATTTTGACCCATATAACCTTAGGAAAATCCTCGACAAAATAATCCACAATAAATACTTTTTGCCATACAAAGTCATTCATAAAAACTAATAAATAATCAAATAATTAATAACTGTAGCATTATGTAGGTTCAAACCGTATAACTGACAATCAAAACATTATAATTATGAGGACGATAATATTATTTTTAACAATCATTTCCATTGGACTATATTCTTGCGACAAAAACGGTAATCTCTTACCTAGTTCAAATAAACTGGAAATACAGAAAGATGGGATTACTTATGGAGATGCAAGACATATAATTCTAACACCTGGAGCACCTAATAGCCCATTTCTAACTTACAATCCCCCACCAACTGATTCGTATCAGCAGTATAAGGAAAACTTCACATTATCTGCCTCTCCATATACAAAAGGTGAAAATCCCAAAGGATTTGATATTACCATCTATTGTCCCGTAAACGGAGGAGTTGTTTTAAACAAGAAATATGAGATAAAGCCAAATCCTGGAAAAGAAAGAATCCAAATTGAAAAGGGAAACAGATATTTTGAAGATTGGGACAATGCATTTATTCGATACTCTGATAATGATAAAATCTATTATTATGGGACAGGTTACATCATGTTCACACATTTTGATGATGGAGGCAACCCAAGCAATGCTAAAGGTTCTGGAATAATAGAATTCACCATCCCAAATGAAAATGGAGGTAGAACATCTTTGAAAGGAACTTTTACGTTATAAATTGTATTTAGATCTTCTCTTAAAAGGTCATCCACCAAAGAGAAGATCTAAAGAGCTAAAATAACACATTAGTACCACTATCTTTATACCAATTAAGGGTACGATAATAGTTTAAATAAAAATCCTCAGATTCTGGAATAAAACAGGTGAACCCAGAAAAAGCCTTAATTGGCTTTCCTAAAAATTGATCTGTAGCGTTCTTATAAATAATCGTTTTCTCCATCTGCTTTTTAATAGGATCAAGCTCCGAAAGAGGAAAATTTACCTCCAGATAATTTACAAAATCAAATGCAGGCACTGGAAAATCCGCTGTGTAATCTAATCTTTGGACATTAACCCTAATTGGTATACCAACCGACTTATTTTTTAAATATAGATCAGCACATAAACTTGAAAGTTTAGAAAGTTCTGCTGTGTTAAGCAATGTAACAGATGCAGATTGCATTTGACCTGTATAAGAACTATAATGTTCAAAATACTGATTTGCAACATTTATTAAATCAGGCTCCTTAGAGGCAAGATAAGGTAATACTTTTCTATAAGGAAAGCCACTTGCTAATACTTCTGTTGGAGATGCAATAATATATTTCGTCTTTTCCTTAAATTCCCAAAGAACTTCTATACTTGCCATGTTGCACGCGTCAAATATAATGTATTCGAATCCTGATGGAATTGAATTTTTCAAATCAATAATATCCATCTGTTTTCCTTGATCTTCTCCAAAGGAACGTGTTTCTATCCGTTTTGAAATAGGTGGTGCCCATGAGGTCGCATGAGACCACAAAATTAAACCATAGCTTTCTGCAGGGAAAAATTCCTTGCTATCATTGATTGCCATATTCAATTGTTGTGGACTACTACTTGAAATGGTATACTTCTTTATCGTATCACTAGCTATTACTTTTAAGTCCTCATCAAATTTCACTCGAAGAAGAATCGCTTCATCATTATTTGAACGGAGATAAACTAAAACGGCAGCGTTTTTAAACGAATTAGCTGCTATTTCCATATCATTAATATTATCAAGCGCGTATTGTCTTAAATTATTGTTAGCTTCCATGACGACAATAATCGTATGATCGTATTTAATTTTTGGAGGTTCAACAGGATCATCTTTTTTACACGAAAAGAAAAGAAACACTAATATTATAGAACTTAGTATAAATCTCATGTTTAATCGCATTAAAAAGGAGCCGATCTAGTTCGACTCCTTAATTTAAATTATTTAGCCTCTTGTTTAATGGAAATTTTACGAAAACCATTGCCATTATGGATTGTAAAATCCAAAGTTCTTAATTCATTCTTTTCATTGCTCCCAATAGAAATCTGAATTCTTTTATTATCTAATTTTTCCATCGAAAACCACTCGCCCTTAATAAGGTAAATATTATCGACACCGGCCGGAGACTTTTTAGTATCCGTTTCTATGGACTTGTCATTTAATAATAATTGTTTCCCATCAATTGTTAGATCCAAGAATTGCCATTCAACATTATTTTTTGATACAAATGTTGAATCAAGTCCTTCCTTCTTTACAATGAAAGGTCCAGAACTAAAATTAGGGGCATCGGCATATCCTACTTTATCGTCACAAGAAATTATTGCTAGAACAAAAGTGACCATGATAAATAAACAGGATAGAATCGAAATGTTTTTCATTTTTTAATATTTATTTATAAATGCAATAGAATTCCCAATCATGGGGAAAGCTACTTGGCGCATCAGCTGTAAAATGCGGTGATGAAAGAACAGTAAGATAATAACCATTTAGATTACCGTTACCGGGGCCCCAGCCATAATTGACGTGAATAAGATCAGATCCATTCGAATATAATCGGTACCCATCAGCGATATATGCATGTCCGTCACCTCTTGGAATTCCTAGAAACGGCTTTTTAGTCCTTGAGCTAATAATGATAATCCCATTTGAATAATTTTTTAGCGTGCTTCTGATATTGGCTTTGTTAGTATTGACGTTCATCAAACCAAAGTTACTGAATAATTTTACTCCATCAGATGTTTTAGCCCCACTACCGGAAGCATCATAATCCATACCGACAGCAGCCCCGATTTGCCTCACAAACTGGCCAGCAATATCTGCTTGACTTGGAAATAAATTTCTGAATGTAAAATCCCGAAATTGAATCAGATCATTATAATTCAGAACTACACCATTAAAGGAACCAACATGCCTAGTTACAGTGAAAGCTTGTGCTACAGCTATAGCTACACATCCGGCAGGATAATTACTTGGTGTATATCTATTGAACGGATCTTGAGATTGGCTCCATTCTACCCGTACCTTAGGAAGAACTTCATCAACTAACGTAACAGGGACATATCCACCGCCACCCCCACCTCCACTACCGTCATCTGGCATTTCCGGTTGATCAATACTAAAAGATTGCGGAGAATTATTATAGTCTACTGCTGACAATATAAATGAAAGTGCTCCCAAGTTTGTATCCGTATTTTGCAGAACATTTTGGAATGAAAAGTCCCCTTCATCAAAAATAGTAAGTACCGGTTCACACTTTGTATTTCTCGATACAATCATACCTCCCTTTTCATCGGAAAAATCAACATAATATAATAATGTATCTCCACTGGAACTACTCTTGGTTTTAGCATAAGATAGACCAGAAGAATTCAGCATATCTGATGTCAGAACCTGTACCTCATTAATCGTCGGTTTACCTTCCGTATTGGATTTTGTACTTGCCTTAGACTTTGCACCTCCAGTATAATATTGAAGTGCAATGCTCTTTGCATCAGCGATTGTTCTAATATTTTGTTTCCAAACTTTTTCTAAATTAGGAGAAACGTTTTCTTTTTGACAAGAAATAAAAAACAATATTCCAGCTATGCCGAATACGTTTAAAAATTTTGGCTTAAAATTCATTAAGAATAAAAAGTGATATAATTACTATTTGAGGTATACCTTGAAATACAAAGTTCCTCCCATTGACAGAGAGGAACTTTGTTCAATTTTATTAAAAAGGTTGCTGAGTAATAATATAAGCATCACCTGGATAAGGTGCATAATTATTGAGATAATCTTGTAATTGCTGTCTTTGGGTCGGAGTAAGCTGGACATTATTTCCATCATACACCACGTCGTCTAACTGTCTATAATTGTCTGTTCTAGCAATGTAAGGAAGATAGAAATAGTTTATAAAAGCTCTATCCGTATTTGATAGAGTTTGATTAATATTTATAGTAGAGCCATCTTTTTTCCAGATACTATTACTGCCATTATTAGAGAACTCTGTTGATCCTGCTAAAGTAATAGAATTAAAATCAAACGATCCAATTGAATAGTAATTGGTAGTAATTTTATCAAAATGATATCTGTTATCCGGGTGAACGTTATTCGTATTAATGTTTACGTAAGTATCACGATCATTTCTCTGTTGTTCATTATACATACCAGCAACATTAACTAAAGCTCTTTTAATAAACGCAACAGTAGAACCCTCAGGTAAATAAATATTTTGTTCTCCTCCCTGAAGACCAATATAAGAAGATCCTTTTTTATTCCCGGTGGCTTTGCTTATATGCACATTAGGATATTTGAAATGATAAACTGGATCTTCGTCTAAATCATAAAGGGAATTATAGAACCTGATATTGGTTTCTGCCTGAATTTGGGATATAGCATCAGTGAGATTTTGTTTTAACTCATAATCAGCCTGTGTAACTAGTGTAAGTCCAACCTTTAACCTGATCATAGACCAGAAACGATTCTGATAAGGATGAACCCCAAAAGCTTTAGTCCCAATTGGAATTGGTTCAAACACACCGCCCTGAGATGGAATATTCTTATCAATGAGTGTAGTTTTAGAATTTTTATGTTCGCTCTCCAAAAATGGATTCCCTGTCTCTTTCCAGTTTATCAACTGCTGATCTGTATAGAGGACAGAATAAGATGCCGCTTTTTTCTCTTGGTCAGAAGTTTGTGAATCTGAGATGTCATTTTTCTGGCAGGAGACGAACAGCAACGCCAATGACATTAACTTTAAATAATTGGTAGTTTTCATTGATTTGATTTGATTAATTATTTGACTTTGTCAGTTGAATTATTATCATTTAAATAGTTCATACCCTTCACTGCTTCCACATATTTATGATATAGTTCTGGAGAAATGTGAAGTTCGCTTGCTTCCTTCTCAGACATATCCAGAACATATACTGAATTCTTTAAGATAATTCGATCTGATAACATCAGATCTGCATTAGACTGCATTTTATAAAGAGTTTCCAAACTGTCCTGCCTTACTTCGGCACGTGACTGTGTTTTCTCCATTTCGATAGATTTAATATCTTTCCTACATCCGATGGTAACAAGTCCCAACAAGAATGCTAAAAACAAATACGTTTTGATTTTTCGTAAACTTTTCATATCAATGATTTTTGTTAAGTGTCGTTAGGAATTCACCTTTAATCGTTAGCAACTTTTTGTTTTCCGATACAATGGGTGAAGGAATTATAAGTTCCAGTATGCCTCTAACTTCCATTTTGTCCATATCAATAGATTTAATGACCATTTTCCCTGTTCCAAAGCAATTATTATTTAAATCACCATTTGCCGAAATAATAGAATATGCTTTTTGTTTATCTCTATACTTTATCTCATAATTGACAGGCATAAGGTAATCTTCACCAGGAATAGCCTCAAATAGATATTCCTTGTTTACCTGTAACTCAGTATCCAAAGGGCAATAGATCTCTAAATTGTAATACTTAGCCGCCACATCCGAATTTGCATTCTCCAGTTTAGGGAAAGTTTGAAAGATTAAATATTTATAATTTTCACGGTCATTTAGGTAATAGTAACCAAACCAAGGAAAACGTGCAGCTCCTGGCGGCGAAAAGATTGGCGTTTTATCCATATATCGAACACCGTTAACTTCACATTTGAATGTTGAAGAACTCAATTCCTCTTGTTGTTTCTCTTTTTTACATGCGATAGTCAATAAACTCATCAACACCAATATAGATTTAAAAAACATATTGTATAGTCTCATTTTTAATAAGTTAATTCGGGTAATTCTCTTTATAAACAACCGTAAATGGCGTTTTTTGAATAATCTGTTCCTGATAATTTAGCAACATCAACCTATAAACCAGCACTTGGTTATTCGGAAATGCTTTTATCCTTTCGAGTTCTTCGGGAGGTAAAATATCTTTGATATATCCATTAGGTGACCAAAGGATACCTCTTTGACTTCCTTCATCGTTGACAATTACGGCTGCTAATGGATTCCACCTAGCATTAGCATACTCTCCAGTTGCATTCCTTCTAATAATTGCCATTGTGGCATTATTATACGTCACCTTGATTCCTGTTGAAGTAAAAACTTCCCCTTTATTATTTACTATCCAACTGTTAAACAGAAGATTCCACACATCATAACCGGTAATTCGAACAAAAACAGGAGCGCTCTCATTTCCATTTGCATCCCTCACTTTTAAATAGATGGTGGTATTATCATTATCTTCCGTAGTACCAAGTTTAACTTCTGGAGACTGCGAATCAAACCATTCTATAGGGCCATCTTCATTCTTAACACCCCATTGATAAACAACAATATTTTTATTCTCCATGATAAAATCGGCATACCCCGGCTCTGTATCAATACAGTTTGCTTTTATTGTATAAAAACCAGGTTTTCGAACCACATCCGCTAGCACAAAGCGAGGGGTTCCAACAGCAACTCGAGTGGTAAGTTGTGTACCATTCACATTAGCGGTAATATCAATTATTCCCTTGCCTGTAACCGTAAGAACACCAGACGAATTAATAGTAGCAATACTTGAATTTGAGGTACTCCATGTAATGCTTGCAGTCCCAGGATTAATTACAGAATATTGAGATCCTGTTTTTCCCAATCTCGGTCCTGCAATTGAATATCTTAACTGGGCTAATAACCATCTTGCTTCTTCCATTCCAAAGTCAATATGACCATTGGAAACCATATCATTATAAAAAACATTCCCACCAAACGGGGTATTTGTACTTACTGGTTTAGTAGTAAACATTGCTGCAGTTAGGGGTTGAGTGCCAAATCCCACAGCGAGAGCACTAGAAGCTGGAAGGAAGGGAATATTAGGTGCAATTTTCACATCATATCCATACTTTAATAGAATCGGAGTTATCGCAGAACCGGAACCTTGTCCCAAATTTGCTTGGTTGTTAATTGAATATACTGAACTTGGATAGGTATCAAAAAGTAATCCGCTTGGCATATTTCTTTGAAAAGAGAAAATTGTCCGGGTAATTGGTACAGTCCAAAGAAATTTTTTAACGTATTTAATCTGAAAATCAGAAATTTTAGTACCGACAGATATACCGGGAAGCATTTGCATTTTAACTTGTAAAGTTGTTTTACCGGGAAGAATTGTCAATAAACCAGCCCATATATCTTGCAATAAAACCCCAAGGACAATCCCATTGAGTCCAGGAGTGAAGTCTAGCAAGGGAGAATTAGCATTTACATTCGCATCAACAAAATATGGATTTATGGAATTACTCACATAACTACCATTAACAATAGAAAGCATTCTAAAAGATCCATTAGCATCTCCATTTGGAAAACCAAGTGACGCCAATTCTTGTTGCCAATTATTATGGTCAGTATTATTTAAATTTCCTCCAAAGTCAATATAGTTTACTAACATTTGTCGCGCAGCATTGCTATGCATAACACGTTTCACCATTTGTATATAGTCGTTCGCGTCAAGTTGGTTTGTAATTGCATTTATGATTGATTTATTATCTAAGAACGAATTGATGGCATATACACCATAAAGAACTCCCAAAGGGACATTTGCTCCAAGATGTGGTGCATCATGGCTAACATATATAGAGGTCTTATGAGCAATATTAGCTAGCTCCATTTTTTTCAGGGCGTACCGTGCAATTAGCCCACCCATACTTTGTCCCATAACAATATTAGGTTCGGAGCTATTATTCTGTTGTTTTTGTTGATTAACCCAAAGTATTACCTCCTTAAGTGTATTTGCATTGGCTTGAATGTATTCATCACTATTTACAAAATCAACATAAACTATATCATATTCATCTAGAATACGATCACCTTCATAAGTGCGTTTAAGTACTTTCATAAAACTTTCAACGCTTACGACCCCTTTACCCTTCAATTTGGTATCTGGGTCCTTTTCTACTAAAACACTAAGAACACGGGGATCAAATCCTTCCACGACAATAAGTGGTTTCTTTATTATATTATTAACTCGACAAATTGTGTACACTTCCGCCGATGTACTTACTCCATTATATGCGGCACCAACTTTTGTAGTGGCATAAGAATATGTTGAACCAATACCAAATGCGCTAGCCGCAGCTGTTGGTAAAAGTACCTGGATATTAGAATGTGATAGCAATTGATTTCCACCTGTGAGTGTAACTCTCATTTTCACCTCTTTTCTACCCGATGATGGATAATTCGCAGTTAGGCTTCCTCCTAAAGTAATTTGCCTATAACCTCCACCATCACCTGGATCAATCTCAATCTTTGAATAGGATAAATTTGAAAACCACACATTTGAATTCAGTTTATATGTAAGAGATTCAGCATTAAAAATACTATCATGTGGAGCAAAACCCAAAGCATATCCACTGGAATAAGGATTTTGCCAAACACCATTTTTAACATTATCGGAAACCTTACCATTTGCATAATTTATCAATTGATCATTTTTTGCATTTGCCTTTATAAAGGAATAGCGGTATGCAGCGGCACTTAACGAAACGGTAGTATTTGTTCCAGCGTTACCTTGATTTAACATGATAGTTTCAACATCTCCAAATGGAGCGGAAGAAACTGAAGCTGATTTTATAGTACGAAGGAACATTTCATAAGTTGGCCTATCTATAAAATTATCCTTATTTAAAAGAGTACCTGAATACTTATCCAAATCAACAAGTTCGAATGAAAAGTCTCTTAATAGTCCGTCTGGTACTTTAGTTTTATCTAGAGTAGAAAACATATTATTGAGGAAGTTCCTCATATCGGTATTTTCTTCAACTCCTTGAGCAAAAATTGAAGAAACGTTGAAAATCAACGTAAGCAAAAAAGCTAGGATTTTGGTCAAATTTCTTTTCATGTAGTTTTGTATTTGGCTAAACTTCTGAAAAGCTATATCATATTTTCCAAAAAAATAAATTATCTCGACCAATTCAATTTTGACCCATACGAAACACTCGATCTACACGATATCATTTTTTAGCACATACATATTTATTAAATTATTAAAAAGGTTAAAAACTCAATTATACATTATATAATAAAAAAAGCCACCATTAAATAAACTAATGGCGGCTCATTATAATACCTAACTATGAAAGACGATTTATTTTATTGTTTCCCGTATTCAGTCAACTTAGCTAGTTTGATAGAAATTGGAAACGAGTATGTTTATGCTTTAATGTCGTATAGCGGATTTGTAAATAAATTCTGTTTACCTTTTTGATATTGCTTGTATATTACTTTATTGTGTTTTGGTGTAAAAACACGTATGACAATCCATAGTTTCATTTTTCTGCTCTTTGGTACAGAAGACAGTAAACTAATTAAGGTTATAAAATGGCATTATTCTACAAAAAATAAAAAACCACCATTAAATAAACTAATGGTGGTTTACCTAAAACCCTAACTATGAAATTTAATTTTGGGAAGTCCTATTCCGACAACGGAGTTAATTTAACAGAAATAGGACGTCCAAGTTGACCTTTTGAAATCTCCTTTCCATTCACCAATAATTGTGAATAACCTTTATAGGAATCAGTGCTTTCTATTTTTAATTTTATTGAAACTTCCAAGTATCCCTTTACCACTAATATACTTTCAGCATAACCATCACTTTGAGGTGTAAGATTTCCAAAGACTTTTAATATTTTCTGTTTAAGCACTTCCCAATCGATAATTTGCATATTTTTGGGGATATCAAGATTAGAATGGTTTTGAATTTCCCGATTGCCTGATTTATCAACATAATATAAATCCAGATCATTGAGCCCTTTTGCCCCTTCGTTTAACTCAAAAATATTGTTACTATCTTCGTTAGTCAAGTTTAATAATACTTGGCTCTCAACATTCATACAACATTTTTCCTCCTTCTTTTCACAAGAAAATAAAGTAAATAGTATCAATAGTAATCCTAATTTGTACATATTGTCGTTATTTTTTAATTGAATAAACCATACCTCTTTTATATTGGAAATTATAACCTCCGCCTGCATCAGCACTAGCGAACCCAAACCATCCATTGTTTGAACCTCCCCAACCCCAGTTCATATGAAAGTACAGGAAGGAAGGAAGCACCACCTGTCCATGTACCATCAGGATTTTGCTCACCACAGCTTGTACCACCACGAACACCATCTGCTACCCAGACATGGCCTCCTTTAAATGTATGAAAAATAAATCCACTTTTATCCTTATATCCACTTAAGATTACTGGACGATTGGCTTGAATTTCACTTTTTACGGTATTATAATTAAAGTCAGTTGCTGTCGCTGTGACTGAATAGCCGAAAGTATTTTCTAAGGCGTATAGAATATCATTTAGATTAGAAGCAGCACCTGTGCCATCACAATCCGGTTGTGAATCTACAGAATTGGCTACGTCTCTCATTAACTTAGAGATTTCATTAGCTCCTGATGAAACATCTAAATAACTTGAAACTGCATTTGGCATAATACTATAATTATATGAAGCAGGATATTGATGATATCTCATCACCTGGGACATTGCTGTAGCTACACAGCCTGTATACGCTTTTCCATTACAAGAGTAAGGGGTACAAGACATATCAGGCATTAAATTGTTATAGCCGCCAGATTGATTCCAAGTTGTCTGCAAAAGTGGACCTTTTTCAAATCCCGTTGGTTCACATCCTCCTGCCGGAGGGAAAAATCCAGCGACTTTTTCAATAGATGCTCTTTTTACATTAACTGTTGGAACTTCCCCTCCTAAAAGCTTGACATAATTCCCCTTTTTCAAAAGGTTTTCTCCATTCACATTTTCTCTTGTGCATGATTTTAACTCTTCTATCTGAAGTTTATTTTCATATAACCATGCTTCCGTTGCGGCTGGTATAGTATCGGAGGGAAAGTTTGTCTCATCGGAATATGCTAATACCGGATTAGCCCGACGATCTGCAGCCAAAATGATAAATCCCCCCTTCCCGTAATTAAAAACACGCATTAATGGCGTCCCATTTTCCGATAGAATTTCCTTTTTTAAAGTGGCATTGGTATTTCCAATCTTGGATTTAGTAGACGCCTTTTTATTAGCATCTCCTAAAATAAAATAATGCAGAGAATCTGCGACTTTAATACTTTCACCCAATGGTATGTAATACTCGTCCCTGTTTAATGCATCAGCTTCGATTCCTTGATTCTTACATGAGACTAGGAAAAGACCGCCCAAAAATAAAATAAATAGCTTCTTCATTTAGAATGATAAAAGTTAATATTGGCCAAAAGTATTTATATCAGAGATTATCTAGAAAAAATCTCGACGAACTGTATTTTGACCTAGATAAAATGCATTATAAGCAAGATAACCTAACTATTGGATAATTCAAATCCGATTTTACCACCGATGATAAGTGATATAGGGCCGATATAAGATCAAAGAGATTATAACAGCTAAACCAAAAATTCAATGAGATGATACAATATCACCGCATGCAAAAATAAAATTAGAGCCAGTGGTCACATATAACAACAAAGACGTCTTCTCCAGCCCCTTTCCGAGAGATTCTATTTACATGCAAATCACTCCTAAATGAATATTATGCTATTGGATATAAAATTCAATTTATATAAGTTTGGCAATAACAAGTATACTAGATAGCTGATCTTCATGAAATTCATTTTTTTTATCTGTTCATTATTAATGTCACAGGCTGCCTTCGGACAGAAAACAAGCGTTATCAACAATGAGTCAACTGTTTTTACACTTGAAACTCCAAACAGTAAAATTGATTTTTTAGTCATTGATCCAGCTCCAAAAAGCAAAAAGCCTCTATTTTTGTTTTGTCAGGGCTCCTTGCCCATACCACTATACTTTAATTATAAAAAAGAAGGTTTAAGTCTTTTTGGGGGTGGACTAACCAACTTTAACTACCAGGATATAATTAAGTCGTACCATCTCGTCGTTATTTCCATGCCAGAGACCCCTGTTATTGTGGACGAATCGCAGCTTAATGATTCCTATTGGTATTATGGCGACTCTAAAGATAAAAATATCCCTAGTAGAGCTTATCAAGAAGCAGATTATCTATATAATTATGTGAATCGAGCAGTTTCCGTATTAGATTACCTGAGCAAACAACCTTGGGTAGATAATTCGCAATTAACAATATTTGGACATTCCCAAGGTGGACATGTAGCCGCCAAACTAGCCAATAAATATAAAAAAGTCAGCAAACTGGGTTTATCGGGCACAAATTTGTTTGGACGTATAGACCAAGATATACGGCAAGCAAAGCGCGATGTCCAAAATGGAAAAATTACCTGGCAACAAGCCTCTCAAAAAATTGAACAAACCTATGCGTTTTATAAAGATGCCAACACCCCTGAAAAATTAAAAAACAATCCCAATTTGCGCTCCTGGAAGTCATTTTCACAACCTGCTATTGATGAGCTATTGGGATTTGAATACCCAATCTATCTGGTCTTCGGCACAGAAGACATTGTAGCTGAATTAAATGATCTAGTACCACTATATTTTATAAGAAATCACAAAAACAACCTGACGATAAAACGATATTACAATCTGGAGCATAATTATTTTGAAGTTCAGAATGATGGTAGACCCGATTACAAAAAACCGCATTGGGACGACATCATGACTGACTTTCTAACTTGGACATTAGAGCAAAAAACAACAGTGAATAGCAATTAAACAGTAAAATCCATGCATCAATTAAAATTTCGCAACGCCGAACAACAGGATTTACCATACATCGTAGAAATATACAATTCAACAATTGCCTCTCGTATGGTCACAGCAGATACAGAACCTGTATCTGTTGCGAGTAGACAAAAATGGTTTGACGAACACAACGCTTCAAAAAGACCATTATGGATGGTGGAAGATCAAAATAATCAACTCCTTGGATGGGTCAGTTTCCAATCGTTCTATGGTCGTCCGGCTTATGATGCCACAGTAGAAATCAGCATCTATTTGGACGAACAGCAAAGAGGCCGGGGTCTAGGTAAACAGATTCTCCAGCACTGCATGGATAAAGCCCCAGGTTTAGGCGTACATACCCTGTTGGGATTTATCTTCGCGCACAATCTTGCCAGCATCGCGTTGTTTGAAAAAATGGGATTCGAGGAATGGGCTAATTTACCCAATATTGCAACGCTCGATCAGGAAGAGCGAAGCCTAAAGATACTAGGAATAAGAATTAAATAAACTAAGGTTATACTATTAACAGCTATTATTTAAAATAAATGGCTAAATTATAGCTTAAACAATAAAGATTTCATATGAAACGCTTAATCCAATTCGCTCTGCTGGCGATCGCTCAAGTATTCTTCCTTTCCAGCTCTCTGTTGGCCCAAAACCCTGAACGTACAAAAACTGTCCCAATCGCAAGCGATTCGGCGTATACCAAAATCATACAAGCGTTTCAAGATGGCGGGCATTTTATTTCACAACTGGATCGATCCTCTGGATTCGTTCAGACCAGTGCGTACTTTGAAAACAAGAAGCTGCTTAGCAATAAAGAAGGTGAAAAAATAATTACAAATTTTTTGATAACCCCGTTGAAAGGGGGCGGTTCAAAGATTGTCCTCAATATATTTCTAATAGAACGTCGTAGGGGAGGTAGTTTTGAATCACCAAATTATTATGATCTGGATAAGGGAATTATTCGAGATAATAGAGTTTACCAGCAGATTTGGGACAAAATATTGCCAATTCTATAACATACTAAACTAAAATAAGGCCCTTTGAACTTAGTTCTGCAGGGACAATGGTGTTAAAAAGATTAAATCGAAATCGTCAGTAATGGAATATCCAACCCCGACGCCATCATACGAGTCTTACTTCGATGGGTCAATGAACTCCAAAAACCATACTTATAAGGAATCATAACCAGCAGGTCTGTATTGCTTTCTTTAACTTCGTCACGAATGGCTTTTACCACCTCATTGGAAGTTACATTTTTATAATAATAACTTACAATTCCCATCACATCGTTGATGGTTTCCCGTGTCTCTTTTCCTTTTTCCTCATTCAGCTGCTCAACGGTCTTACGAATATTGAGTACCTCCAGTACTGCCCCAAAATCACTCGCAAAATCCTTCACTTTTTCTAAAATTTCCTTTTGCACACCACGAACGACATCACAAGCAAAAAGAATATGCTGAAGCCCTGTAAATTTTGCGCCGAGCGGAATAGAAAGGATCGGTATTTTTAATTTGCTGATAGCTGCAGTCGTTGTATTACCAAGCATATCCTGATCAAAAGAACGTTTAGCCATACCCATCACTAACAAATCGGCCCCCGTCTCTTCGATACATTTGGTCATCTGATCGTAAAATAGACCTGCAGCAAGATATGGAATAGCCAAAACACCGCTCTCAGCGGTAATAGCATCTGCCTTATGTTGTAGAATCTTACTTTGATGTTCAAATATTTTAAACATAGAATCGGGAGAAAGCCGAGCGTTCATCGCATGAATGGAAGGATTTTGAAGGGAAAATAAAATGAGTTCATACTCTTTTCCAGCAAAGACTTCCATAATAAATTTTAAGGCATGCTCTGCCTCCTCAGCGTAATCTGTAGCAACAATAATCCGTTTCATATAATCCAATTTAATTGAATAAAAAATCCCTTTTTATTATTCTCAAGTTACCGAAAAATAATAAATCTATCAAACGGATTATTGTCGAAACAGCGTCAATTTTCTCCCGACATTTCCTATTTTAAATAGCTTGCCTTAACAAAAGGAGCTTTTTTCAAATAATCGATACTTTGCTGTAGACCAGTGTAAATATCATTACGAGTTTCTTCTAACTCAACAAAGATATATTGTAATCCTGCCGCTTTTGAATTGTTAAAAATAGCATCAAACCCCACCATACCGCTTTGACCAATTTCACGATGATCTTTAATATGTAATGCTTTAAATCTACCCGCATATTTATTGAAATAATCCACAGGACTAACCTCCCCCATTACTGCCCAATATACGTCCATTTCGAAAAATACATGCTCGGGATTTGTATGCTCTATCATATAATCGTACATCACTTTATCTTCCACTTTTTTAAATTCGTGTGAGTGGTTGTGATATCCATATACAATTCCCTGCTGGCGGCATTTAGCACCCACCGCATCCAGATAGCGACATTGTGTTTCCAGATCTTTAAGTGTTTTAGGGACCTCCATCCAAGGCGTAACAATGTATTTCATCCCCGCAGCTTTGTGCGTAGCGATACACTCATCCCACCATTTTAAAGATTCGCTAAAGTCTCCAGACGATAGCTCTTTTTCTGACAAAGTCTTCGTAGCGTGTGATGAAATCACCTTCATTCCCGCCTTTTCCACTTTTGCTTTAAACTCCTGTGGACTCAAATTATATAATTTGCCATCTTTATATCCCGCAGCTTCCACTCCAGTATAGCCTAATGCAGCGATTTTTTGCAGAATCTGGTCGAAATTTGGGTTCTTCCCAATTTCTTCACGTACAGAGTATAACTGTAGACCGATTTCCTTTTTTGCAGCTTTTTGTTGCGCAAATGTTGGAGTAATAGCCAACATCATACATCCAGCTACCAATGTTCCAATAAGATTTCTTCTTTTCATTTAGTGCTCAATTATTTTTTATAGACTTCATTTAACGCACAATCATCTGTAAAAGCAGTGCTCAGAGATTATTTAGGGTGTTGTGTTCAATGTACCTGCAATGTATGTAAATACTGCAAAAAAACACAATGTTTTATCGCCTTTATTTGTTTCAAATGCAAAATAGCCTCTCATAAAGAAGTTATTATCCAATTAAAATTATAAGCCAACCCCAACAATTTATCGCTCAGCACTGTTCTAGTTATGTAAATTAACATTTTTAATTATGGAAAATAAGTATAATACGCCCGAAAATAGCGACCACAAACAGGAGGAGAAACTACCAGAAGTGGCCGTAGAAGAAAAGGATGATTTACCAGCCGGCAAAAACATCAAGCGCACACTTATTATCGCGGTATGCCTATTGATCGTATTTTATATCATATATTATTTTATGAGTGGAAAATAATAAACAACTTCCACTACTATACAACTTCCACAGCTTCGACAGAATTTGACGGATTCCTTGAAACCGAAGCTGGGAAATTGTTTTTTTCATACACGGTAGATACCCAGTTGGCTGGACCAACAATTGGCCATCGTGATTAAATGCTAGACAACTATCTTAAAGCACCACAACGCACCCGCAGGAGACGACGAGGATAAACCGATAGTTTCTTTTATATGATTAGTTTTTCTATCCCCTAGCGATAAGGTAACAATGTACCATACTCGTTAATATGGGGAAGGTGATGTAAGGTCCGTTTATTAATTTAAAGAATTTCTGCTATTACACATTCTTCGATTACGCTAAAATAAATCTCTTTCCCACTTATAAAAGGCTATTGTAACAAACATAACATTAAAATAAACCAAATACAAATTTTTAATCAAAAAAATAAACGATATTTTGCGCAAATTGTCATTCAATTCGTTATATGACGGACGAAGACAAAGTATTACTTGAAACAATTGGGTTACGCTTTAGAGCAAAACGAAATGATTTATATTACTCATTGCGCGATCTATCCCATATAACGGGCATTTCAACAGGAACACTTAATGGTATTGAAAAGGGTAAAGACCTAACGTTCACAAATTTTTTAACCCTATGCCGCAGTCTCGAAATTCAACCAGCACTCTTTTTTCAGCACGACATTGTATTCAAATCGCCATATTCGCTACCTCCAGAGGCGCGAGAGCGAATCACTCTGAGCAAAAAATTAGATAATCTCGTGTATCATTCCGATTTTTTTGACACAGAAAGACGTGTTTCTGATGTATTGATTCAATTGGGTGTTGATAAGAATGAGAGCAACAAGTTTTCTGTTTACTTATCGAACTATTGCGAAGAGGGAGCACTTGTTTACCGACAACATGGAAATTTTAAAACCTACCGTAAAAAGAATTAGAGGAAAGCACTAAATTTCTTTGTTGGAAAGTTCACGAAAACGGTTTGCCCTCCTAAATGTCCCCAAATCATTAAAACGAACTCCATACCGACGTAAGATATCCTGAGCTGCATTACGTCCAATATGCCGTACGTAAAAGGTTTCGTTAACAACAAAATGATGAATGCTGTGGGTCCAGCCGAAAAAGAAACAGAATAATTGCATCGGAAACGTCCACCACACTGTCAGTACCTGTGTCTGCTCCATGACATTGCCCGCCTCAACATCACCAAAGTAATGCATATTTGATGTAATAAAATGTAAACAAAATTGACGTAATAAGTTTGGTAAAAGAATAACATAAATTAACCCATGAAAACTTATTAACATGTTATCAACATACTGTGGAAAACTCAAATCTAACCTGAACAATGTATTCAACCAGACCATTAGCAAATCTGCGAAATAGAAATATAAAACCACATGTGCAAAAATCGTTACGGGAACAATGCTCAAAAACATAATTCTTTTTAGTTTTGAAGAAGTCTCCAATTTTAGATTTCCATTTTTTACTTCCTCATCCATATCGCTAAACATCCGATAAAGGCGAAAGAGTCCTCCCAATACAACATCAGGTGTTGTCAACAGACGTTTAATTGACCAACGTTCACCATTTGTCACACTACGCTCTTCAACATCGTGCAACGTACCTGAAAATTTATGGTGATGATGGTGCAAAGTTCTGCGAATCCAAGGATTGACAGTCAGTGGCCTCAAAATCCAAACACTAAAAAGCATAAAATGATGAATACCTCTTTGTTTTTTAAAATATAGCCAGTGGATTAGATCATGCTCTATCTCGTGCAATACGCCCATAAAAAATGCATTGCTAACAATCATTAACCAAGTCGGTACAACTGCGCGGTACCACCCCATCGATACAAGCAGAATCGCTAGGATTGCGATAGCAAATATCAGCAGCCCAATGCTGTTCTGGCGTTTTAATATGGGGTATATTCCTTTAAGCTCCTGATAAGACTGATTTATTTCTCTCCTAATCTGGCTCGACTTTTCCTGATGTGTCAATTCGATGTGATTTTTTTGGTAAAAATAGGGATTTTTTCGTGTACTTCTCCTATACTAAGCCTTATGAATGCTTCCACAAAAGACTTCCGCAAAAAATATTTCCACACGCTGTAACATAATGAGCTGATCGGCTACTAATAAATTAAAATCAACATATAAGCATACACAGTCATGGAAAAGAAATCAATTTATAACTGGAAAAATAATTTATTCGGAACAAAGTCTACCCTCTATTGTAATGATGCTGTGATCGGTAGCCTGGAATCTATTGATTGGAATCTAGATGCGCATGTTTCTATCCATAAAGACAAGTATCGCTTCATAAATAAAGGGCTTTTTAATCCATACACAGAGATTCGAAATCAAAACAATGAGCTGATCGGTGATATTGAATACAATTCCTGGAAGAGTAAAGCTACCATTAGCCTGATCAATAAAAAATACACATGGAGCCCTAAAAATAGGTGGATGACCGCATGGCAAATTGAAGATGAGCTAGGAAAAGTTGTAGAAATCAAGCCCTCTTCGCTATTTAATGGTGGCAAAATAGAAAGCTGCGAAAACAGCGAATTGATCTTATCTATAAGTTTATATCTGCAAAAGCGTACTACAGTGATGTTTTCTATGGTCGCCCTAATTCCACTATTGACCTTAATACTTATTTAACGTAGCAGCCAACTTCTAATACATATCAATTCAAGCAGATCTTTCATCGGGTCTGCTTTTATTGTGAAATCTAAGCATTATAAACTATATCACTTAATTACAATAAGATAACACCATTTTAATACTGAATTTATGTAAACACCTTACGTTCGTATTAACGATGTAATTTACAATCAATGGTTTCAACAGCCACATCAATTTCGGCCATGAAGCCAATCGTCTTTATATCTAGTAGGCATTTGGTTACCCCCTCAGCAATCCTCAACACATATCCATGTACAAGCCCTACTACTTTCTCTATTCAGTTCGGCAAGCGCATAACTTGCCGAACATTCTAGTATTCATCAGACCAGAACACTTCTAAAGTACTTAACTACTGAAAGGATCTGTCTTTTTCTCCGTTTTTACAATTTTAATCAGATGCTCCAGCGCATTTTTCAGACGCTTGGCATCATCTTCTGTTTGGATAGCCCACAAAATTTCATCCGTGCTTGGCGACGACTTGAATCGAATTTGATGACCTGATTTTACCCTGGCAATGACAAGTACATCTGATTTCGCAATATCACTTCGAAAATGCTGGCCACTGGAAAGAAAGACTGTCAGCACTTTCCCATCTACCGTCACCGTATCAATTTTTGTATCCTTATAATGATAAGCAACTTTATACAGCTTGTTAATATAGGCCATCGTTTGCTGTTTATTCAAACCCGCATTTTGGGCTATTGTAGGTATTACAATACCAATCGCCAAAAGAAAGCACAAGAAGAAATTTTTCATTTATCTATTATTTTTTATTCTCGTATTTGCCTCACCATCGACAGCCGGGCCGATTCCTTGACAAATTACCTCTATTCACCAAAACAATCCACCCCATTCATCACCCGAGCAGAATAGCATGTAGCACCAATCGCAGGAGCAAAATACGTTCCTTTTATTTATGGCTTAAAAATATAGATTTTATTCACTTTTTTGCCTATAATCCTCAAAACTAAACAATTTTCAGCAGCAGACTTTCGGTTGTCGCTGCTGAAAATACTTTTGGATAAGCTTATCCTAATTATTCCTTCGATCTCGACAAGTCCCGCGCATTTTCAGCCATACGGATAAATTCAGCACGATAACCTTCCTCATCTTTTCCTTTGGAAGCTTTTGCACGCACGATCAGCTGGTCAAAATCGGCCTTTTGCTTAAAATCAGAATCACGAAGTAGTAAACCAAGTTCCGCTACCGCAGTTGCAAAACGTAAATCTTCACTCACATTGTTCAACTCCGTTACCGCAGTTCCTACCACCTTTTGCTGCAACTTACTTTTCTCCCCTTCAGGCTCCTTATACCGAAATTTAACTGTTGCCAGTTCAGCATTTCTCCTTCCAGTTGCCGGACTTGCATGCTGCTGATATTTTAATGGATCTACCGTTCCGACCATTCCCGACTCAACACCGACAGGTACAATTTCATACAAGGCTGTCACCATGTGGCCTACGCCCATATCACCGCCCATCTTTTGATCATTATTGAAATCCTCGGCCTCCAGCATACGATTTTCGTACCCTACCAAGCGATAGGCTTGCACGTACCTTGGATTGAATTCGACCTGAATCTTTACATCTTTAGCAACAGTAAACAACGTTCCGCCAAATTCGGTCACCATCGCCTTTCGTGCTTCCGAAATATTATCGATATAAGCGTAATTTCCATGACCTTTGTCCGTAAGGATTTCCATCTTACTATCCTTAAGATTCCCCATGCCATAACCAAATACCGTAAGGAAAATGCCTGATTTACTTTCTTTCGCAATCAATTCTTCCATCGATTCGTCACTGTGGTCTCCAACATTAAAATCACCGTCACTGGCCAAAATAATCCGGTTGTTTCCACCTTTGATAAATTGCTGCTTGGCAATTTCGTAAGCCTTCTTAATTCCCGCTGCACCAGCAGTACTTCCGCCTGCTTCCAGCTCTTCAATAGCCGATTTTATTTTCATCTTTTCGTCTCCAGGCGTACTTTCCAATTTTACCCCTGCCGATCCGGCATAAGTCACAATAGCCACATGGTCTATATCACGAAGCTGATCAACCAACATCTTCAACGAAGCTTTTACTAAGGGCAGACGCCCCGGCCCCATCATCGATCCAGAAACATCAATCAAAAACACCAGATTGGAAGCTTTAAGCTTTGCCGTAGGCATATCTTTTGCTTTTAACGTTACACGCATAAGTTGATGCGCAGTATTCCAGGGTGCCTTCGTCAATTCAGTGACAATATTTACGGGCTCACCATTATTAGGACCAGATACCTCATACTGAAAATAATTGATCATCTCTTCAACGCGTACCGCATCTTTTTCAGGCAAACTTCCCGAATTGATAAAACGACGTACATTACTATAAGAGGCGGCATCAACATCCGCTGCAAACGTTGATAAAGGTTCTTTAAGCGGATTGATAAACTTATTTTCCTTTACCTTCCGATAAGATTCCTGGTTTTGATTAGGCATGTATGCCGTCCCTCTGATATACAAACTTGACACTTGTCCCGACAAAGCTGAATTAACATGCATCATCGGTGCCGTCTGGCGCTTCACTTTGCGCTCATATCCGGTCACCACAACTTCATCGAGTGTATTGTTTTGCTGCACCAAGGCCACATCAACCTTTGACCGATGGTTGACCGCGATCCGTTGCTCGAGATATCCGATATAACTAAAAATCAAGGTATTTTTACCATCCTGGACCTGGATGCGATAATTTCCTTTATCATCCGTCAGACGCTGCTCTTTGGTTACGGCATTGCTTACCTGCACCCCGGCAAGAGCAATTCCTGTATATGCATCGACCACCTTACCGCTGACTTCATATCCCTGCTTGGCGTACCCACCGAAGGATAGCAACAAGCCTATCACAAAAAGTATTGTTCTCATAGCATTCATTTTTTTGCCAAGGGATGCACGAAATATTAAATTTCCATAAACCAGAAAAAAAAAATACTTTTAGACTATATAATGTCCGCATTCAAGTCGTCAAAAATAGATACACCACAAGACCATGAGCTCTTGTTGCGCTATCAGGAGTCTATGGATCTCCAGGTATTGGGCGATCTATACCAGCGACATACCGAAATGGTATATTATGTTTGCTTAAGGTATCTCCAAGATTCCGAATTGAGTAAAGATGCGGTCATGAATATCTTTGAGGAATTAATATATAAAGTCAACAAGCAGGAAATCAAAGATTTTCAAAGATGGCTCTATGTATTAAGCAAAAACCATTGTCTGATGTATTTGAGGTCTCAAAAAAACAAATCTCAAGTTTCTTTGGATGAATTTGTGAAATTTCCGGGAGACCTGCATCAGTATGAACAATATGATGAAAAAGAAGAGCAGTTAACGGCCATGGAAGGCTGTCTGGACAAATTGCCAGAAAAACAGCAACAGTCGGTCAGACTTTTCTTTTTAGAGGAAAAATGTTACAAAGAGATCAGTGAATCTACCGGTTATAGCTTGAATGAAGTAAAGAGTTATATCCAAAATGGGAAACGGAATTTAAAAAATTGCATGGAGGCTTGGAATGAGCAACAGTAATTACGACATAGCATACTTAAAGAAATACGTCAACGGTGAACTATCTCCTACGGAGATGTACGCGCTTGAGCGTGAGGCACAGCGTGACCCCATGTTGGCGGATATGCTGATGGGTATAGAGATGGATCAAAATAAAACCGTAATTGCAGCAATCAATCAGCAGATTAGCCAACGTGCAAAAAGGGATAAGGTTGCTAAAATTAAAATATTGGACTGGAAAAGACTAGCCATCGCCGCTTCTACAGTAATCGTTTTGGGGGTATGTCTTGTACTTTTCTGGCAGCAGGAAAAAAATAGATCTGAGACAAAACGTACTGCTGACGTAAACGTTACTCAGGATAAGCCAAAAACAACGGTTATGGGAGAGGATTCTACCACGGCCACAGATGATATCAAGTCAAATATCGAACCGCAAGATCGTTCGCCACAATTGGCAGATAACAACAGCCCCCGTTTTCGTGAACAACATCCACAAGAGGAGGTCACGATTTTATCGCGCGAACCCTCCCTACGTGTAAAATCACTGGAAGAAATGGAAGGACGTCTTAATAGTGATCGCCCTGTATTTGGATTAAGACCTCAAGACAGTGCGACCGTGATTAGCTATACACCCATAGCAAAGAAAAAAGAGGCCTCTCAAACGATGATGATGCGAGGAAACTCAAGTTTAAACAGTACACTTGCTGGCAAAGCTGCGGGGATTTCGTCAGTACAACAAGGCGGTATACCCCTTCAACTCACCGTTCGCGACAAAGAAACGGGCTTACCTCTTTCAGGGGTCACCATCATTCAACCCAATAGTAAATTGGCAACCAACACTGATGCGCAGGGACAGGCGACCATCCAACCAAGCTCGGTGGATTCACTCGTCGACATCGTGGCCCTAGGTTACAATACCGTCGCAGTGAATATGCGCCGCAGTAAAAATACCACAATCAGATTGCAGCCCTCCAGCAATTCGCTGGATGAAGTTGTCGTCACCACGATGTCTTCACGCAAATCAAAAAGTGCTGAACCCGTATGGGGCTGGAGATCATTCAACAATTATATCAAGAAAAAAACAGCCAAAAGCCGTTATGAAGGCACCGTACGCATAAGCTTCTATATTGATAAGGGTGGATTTCCAACGAATATCAGTATTCTCCAAAGTGCAAACGAGTACCTTGATGCCAAAGCCAAGGAAATTATACTCTCAGGTCCCAAATGGAATGGAGAAGATTACCGATATGTTACATTAACCTTCGAATTCACGATGTAAATACGTAGAACTTATTTCCTAAACACAAAAACAGTCTAAACTGATCAATGCATTAATTTTTACACCAAATTAATCAACAAAGTGATTTTGATTTAAAATTATTTCCTACTTTAGCGCTATAATTATTAACCATACAGTCATTTTTTATGAAAAGTTTTTTAACTGGCCTGCTCGTGCTTAGCTGTTTATACGTACAAGCACAAGATTTTTCATTCGGTAAAATAAAAAAGGAGGATTTTGCCATTACTATGGACAAAATAGACACGGCCGCAAATGCCTTTGTCTTACGTGAATATGGCTCTGCAGAAGTCAACTACAACAAGAATAAGGGTCTAGTTGTTGAGTTTTTCAAACATGTACGCATTAAAATCTTAAACAAGGAAGCCTATAATTATGCAAACTTCAGCATTCCATTATACAAAAGTGGAAATGAACGGGAAGTTCTTATGGACATCAAGGGATCATCCTATCATCTTGTTGGTGACAAAATTGTAGAAACAGAGATGACCAAAGCAAATATATTTTACGAAAACTCCTCAGAAAACTATGCAATAACGAAAGCAGCTATTCCACAGGTTCAAGAAGGTACAATTATTGAATACCGCTATCGTACGGAGTCTCCATTCATCTTTAACCTAAATTCTTGGGAATTTCAGGAAGACCTTCCGAAACTTTATAGTCAATACGTTACTCGCATTCCCGAAATCTGTCATTACAAAGCCAATCTAAAAGGTGGGCTGGCCGTCAGTAACAGAAAAGTAGAAAATTACAATACAGGTCTATATTCTGAAGTTGGGGAAATCTTAGGAAGTAAAACCATCTATACCATGGAAAATATCCCAGCTTTCCATGCCGAAGATTATATGACTTCTTCCAAAAACTTTAGATCAATTATTTTCTTCGAACTCGGCCGATACAGTGTTCCAATGGGAACAACAAAAGACTTCTCGCTCACTTGGGAAAATGTCAGAGATAAACTGGTACAAAGTGAAAGCTTTGGTGGGCAGGTAAAGCGAAAAGGTGCATTGAAAGATTTTATCGACCCTATATTACAAAATGCACAAGATGACCTAGAAAAAGCGGCACGATTGTATTCCTATTTTCAAAAACAAATAAAATGGAACAATCAACATTCAATTTATGCAAAAAACATTAAAGAAGCCATTGAAAAGAGAACAGGCAATAGTGCGGATATCAACCTCGGACTTGTCAATGCTTTACGATACGCGAAAATAGAGGCCAATCCTGTGATCTTATCTACGCGCGACAATGGATATGCCGGACTTTATGCCCCCGCAATATCGGAGTTCAACCATGTGATTGCACAAGTAAAAATAGGTGAAAATTACTACCTGCTGGATGCCACCTCTCCCTATGAAATGTTCGGAAATATTCCGATGAAATGTGTCAACTACCATGGAAGATCGATTCCCCTTGAAGGTGAATCCGACTGGGTAAAACTCGATGCAAACCTTCCTTCCACCTACAGCAACTTTTTCTACGGCGAACTATCTGAAAATGGTGAACTAAAAGGAAAATGGATAACATCACGGAATGGTTATGGTGCGTCCAAAATGCGAGAGCGTCTTCAAGGAAGCAATTCTGAAGAAGAATTCTATGAAAAAATAGACGAAGAAAACAATCGCATCAAAATCAACAGTTTTAAAGTATCTAATCGGGAGTCACTTGATAAACCATTAACTGAGGAGTTTGAAATTGAGATTAAAAATTTTGCAACCTTGCAAAATGATCAACTTCTATTCAATCCTTATATTGATACCAAAATGTCTAAAAATCCTTTCAATCTAACAGAGAGAAATTACCCAATTGACTTTGGTTCTTTAATCCAAGAAGAAAGTTATATGGAAATAAAACTGCCAAAAGGGTATTCCTACTCCATAGCAGATAAGTTAAAAAACATCAGTATGGCTCTTCCAGAACGCGCGGCAAGATATATCTTCAAAATCAACAATGCGGCCCCCGATGTTTTAGTGATCGAATCTGCTACCCAATTAAACAAACCTCTGTTTATGCCTGAAGAATACTTTGATTTAAAAGAGTTTTTCAGCAGAATTATCCAGGCAGAAAAATTGGATGTCGTACTCAAAAAAATATAATAACCCTTAACAAAAACTTCATTTTATATTGATGATAAGCTTAAATAAGGGTGATAAATTTGAATATCAAAATAAAATAAAATGATTAAAGATTCAGATTTATTCGAACTAGAACGTACCTTCCTTGGAGAAGGCTTCGAATTGGATGGTGATGATATTATCACCGATGAAGACTAGGTCTTCACTTTTTAAGCAAGTATTATTCCCCTTATATAATCTCAAAGCCCAGACATTCTTTGCTGGGCTTTTTCTTTACATCCTCAAAATGACTGCCGAATAAGCAAACGCGAATTTCGTGCTTATCCAGACTGGAGTATACCAGCTAAAAGGCCATCAAAAGTAAACATTGGCTGCACACATGTTTTGTAAATTTCATGAGTTAGTGTCCATCAAGTCACCATAGGCCGACCTTAACAAATAAATTGCATCCGACATACGCTGCTCGTCTAAATGAGCAAAACCCAATCGCAATGCAGTAACCATCCTATTTTGATATAGACAATTGCTTGGAATTAATAATCCCCTGCCTCGCGCCTTTTCTTGTAATACAGTCAAAGAAAAAACAGATTTGAACTGTACCCAAAAAGCCAGTCCAGCCTCTGGAACTGTGAAAGTAACTTCATCTTCAAAATAACGCCGCAACAACACTCCAAACAACTCTTTGCGCTCTGCAATAACTTTCTGAAATTTACGCTGATAACGAAAGATATCACCCTGATGGATAATTTCACCCAATGTTTTCTCAATCATAAAATTCGGCTTCCCGAAGATATTCAGATATTTTTTACCTTCATCTAGCAGATCCTGAGGCGCGATCAAAAAATTCATTTGGAAACCTGGAGCAAAGAAACTTCCGAAAGCACCGGTATAAATCACCCGGTTGCCTGCATTTTTCCGAAAAAGCGATTCCCCTTTTGTTTTAAAAAAGGATGACTCGAAATCTACATCATCCTCAATAATGATAAAATCGTACTGCTCGGCCAGTTGTAACAATTGAATTTTCCGTTTTTCGGAAAGGTTAACCGTCGTTGGATACTGACATCTGGAGTTGAGATAAACACATCTGATCTCGCCGGGCTTAAATTGATCGCCGATCCTACCTATAATCATACCATCCGCATCTACCGGAACGGTTTTCAGTTTGGCTCCTGCTTGACTAAGTATCATATTGGGAAGAAAATAACTTAAATTCTCCACCAGCACAACGTCGTCACGCCGAATTAATAATCGGGATAAAATGGAAAAGATTTGCTCACGGCTGGCAATTGGCAACAAGAAGTTCCGGGAAAGATGAAATCCCCTAGTCAAGTTCAAATAATAACTTAACTGATCCCTAAAAAACAGATTCCCCTCCGTAGTGGTTGGAAAGTCATCACTTTTCTTTTTGCGTTTAACCATTGATGCGTAAAAACGTACCAGTTCCTCAGCACTAATAATACTGTAATCTGGTGTGCCATCCGTAAAATAATACTTCTCTGAAGCTTCTAACTTAGGCATATCCAATATCAGCTCCCTTCGGAAAGAATAAGGTGCAAAACTAGGTGGCTGCCTAAAGGCACCCATGGTCGATGTCGAAGCGTCGATACGTTCGGGATTTTTCACAAAAGTACCTCGATTGGGTACAATGTCCACCCAGCCCTGCTCCTGCAATTCAGCAAATGCGGCTACGATAGTTTTTCGGTGCACTTTCAATTCATCTGCAATCTTTCGGCTTCCAGGCAACAAATCTCCATCCTCTAAAAGATTCCGTTTAACTGCATTGATAAACTGATACACGATCTGTAGATAGACAGCGTCATCCTTGCGACGGTCAATCTTAATAATAGAATGAAAAGCTATACCAACCGGACTACTCATTATGTTTATTTCGGACGATCAAAGTTAAAATTTAATCTATAATCTTTGTAACCAAGATAAAAAAACATCTTTAAATAGGATGTCGCAACATGACTAAAGGAATTAGACCCGATTTTATAACAAAACTTATGGATAACATGGAATCAAAACGAAAATGGACGCAAGAAGAAGTTGTCGCGCTATACAACAAACCGTTGATGGAGCTTCTATATGAAGCTGCAAAAACACATAGAAAATATCATGACCCCAATAAAGTGCAGGTATCCACATTGATTTCAATAAAAACAGGTGGATGTCCCGAAGACTGCGCTTACTGTCCCCAAGCCGCACGTTACCATACACATGTTAAGGCAGAGAGCTTGATGAGCGTTGATCAGGTCAAAGAGCAAGCCTTGGCTGCCAAGGCTCGTGGCAGTTCACGGATCTGCATGGGAGCCGCCTGGCGCAATGTGAAGGATGGTCATGAGTTTGACCGTGTACTTGATATGGTTCGTACCCTAAACAAACTTGACATGGAAGTCTGTTGTACGCTCGGAATGTTGACCGAAAACCAGGCACAACGTTTGTCTGAAGCTGGATTGTATGCCTACAACCACAATCTCGATTCTTCTTCCGATTACTATCAAGAAATTATCTCGACCAGAAGTTACGATGATCGCTTAAAAACGATCGAAAATGTCCGCAAAACAAATATCACAGTCTGTAGTGGCGGCATCATTGGAATGGGCGAAACTATTGCAGATCGTGCCAAAATGTTGATTACGCTGGCGTCACTCATTCCGCAGCCCGAATCGGTGCCGATCAATGCATTAGTGCCTGTAATGGGTACACCAATGGAGGCAATGGAAACCGCATCCATCTGGGAAATGGTACGAATGGTTGCTACGGCGCGCATTTTATTGCCCAAAACCCAAGTCCGCCTATCGGCAGGGCGCACCTATATGAGTAAGGAGGGACAAGCTTTGTGCTTTTTCGCAGGAGCCAATTCGATTTTCTCGGGCGATAAACTACTCACCACACCCAATCCCGACGGCAACGAAGACCTCGACCTATTTAAAGCATTAGGTCTGGTTACACAGCAGCCGTTTGAGAAAAAAAATCAGCCCGAAACCATCGCAAAAGAAATGGCAATTTATCACGATCTTGGAGAAAGACCCAAATGGTCAAGACCCAAACATACAGTTCTCCGCAACATCGCTAAGCAGCAGAAGAAAGAATAATTTATGCTAATAAGGGATCAGTTGTACTTTCTGTCCCTGTTTCCAAGCGCCCGGCGAGCTGAATAATTGGATTATTGTCTCCATTAAGCTTTATAGCAATATCATACCAATTACCTTGTTTTTCAATATCCAGGATCAATATAACTTCCTCGGCCGGGGCGATTTCTTTTGTTGTGGCATATTTTTTATAGTTGAGGGTTTCAACAGCTATTGTTACGCGCTGGTCACTATTGTTTTTTAGTTTCAGCTGTAATTTTCCTGTAGCTACCTGTGTCAGGGCCTTAAGCTCCGGAGCTACCGCGGCTTGTATTGCTGCTGTCCCCTTCTCCCCGGAAAATTTACGATAAAAACCATTTGGTCCATGCAGTTCGAAAGCATAACGATCTCCTTCAAACTTTGCTAGGTCCCATTGGTATTCCAAACGATCACCGGCCTTCACCGCAAAATTCCAGTTACGATAGGTTTCGCTTTGTCCTTGGTCATCACGATAGGCCAGCGGGCTATACACATTGAAAGCCGTGCCTGCAGTTCTTTTTCCAAACAGCTTGTTGTCTACAGTCATCACGAGACAAAACTGTCCATCTTCCACATAGCCAACTGCTTCATGCGCATAAGGCAAATTTAAGGATTTACGAATCCCACGCTCCTGTATACGGTCAAATTCTGGGATCCAGACCTTTCTCTTCGCAAGTTCACGATCATTGACTGCCACAAAAGCTCGCGGATTATCCTTAAATTGTGCCTTATAGATCGTTTCAATGTGCTGATTGCGGTCTAGGAAAGTGATCTGTTCTTTTTGCTCTGTAAAAGGTGTAAAGGCTGCAGTCAAATTACCACAGATCGTTCGACGCCATGCACTGATGTTTTCCAAATGCATATTCTTGTTCAGCTTTTTATTGAAAAAGTATTCCAAAAACTGCAAAGTAGATGTATGATCAAATACCTGAGAACACACCTTACCTCCCCGCGACCAGGGCGAAACAATATACATGGGCACACGAAAACCTAAGCCCACAGCTCCTTCACGCGCTTGCTTTTTAGCAATCCCCTGCTTCAGCTCATTTTCTAAACGTACCATTTCCACCTCCGTATCAATACCAGCAGAGCATGCCCCGGTGTCTTTTTTAGTCAAATCAGGAACAACAAATGGCTTTACGTGATCATAATAACCATCGTTTTCATCATAAGTAATGATAAAAATTGTTTTTTTCCAGATTTCAGGTTTTTTCGTTAAAATTTCCAAAACTTCGGATACATACCAAGCTCCGTACCAGGGAGCACTCGGATGATCCGAAAAATTTTGCGGACCAGCCAGCCAGGATACGGCTGGCAATCTACCGGTATCAACATCCTTCCTGAATTGATAAAGAACGTCCCCTTTCGGAACTTCCAGCGTACCCTTTTTTCCTTTCCACTTAAAATGCAAGGTATCAAGCGACCTGTAATTATTGTCGCCCTTGTTTACCGTAAAAGCTCTTTCATTCAATGATTTAGCAAAATCACCTAACGCTTTATAATTGTCCGGATTATATGCTTTGAGTTCCTTCTCAGCTCGCTCCAATACCTCGCTTTTTTTTCGGATATCAGCACGGATTTTTTCGGCTTGTTCCTCAGAGCCAGCAGACTTTTCTTCCAAGTTCGAAATCTGCACGGGTAAATCACGCACCTGTTTTTCCAGATTTCTGATATAGCTTTCCTTAAATTTAACGTGATAAGCCTGAAAGAACTCTAGTAAATTACATCCGAAATTTGACAACCATGCCCTTTCTTTCCCAGCAAATCCTCCGCCACAACTTGTCTCATTTTGATAAAAACGCCAGGTAATTCCATCCTTCTCAAGCAATTCCGGGAAAGTTTCCCAAGTCATTTTACCGTACGCAAAATCGTCGTTCCTAATATTTGCCTTTTGCAAGCCATCTTTCATTTCTGTAATCTTCCCCGTCCAAAAAAAGGAACGGTTCGGCGTGGTGCTTGTCATGCCTGAACAGAAATTCTGATCACACACGGTAAATGCATCCGCCAAAGCATAATGAAAAGGTAGATCCTCACGAGTAAAATACCCCAATGTTAACGGCATAGTCGCATATTCCTTATTGCCCGACTGCTTGGACAACAGCCACTGATCGTAGCGTCCGTGGTTAAAGGCATCCACTTGGCTCGCCCTACTGTGCGGAAGAGAACCCATCCAAGTTACTTTACTCTCTGTTAGATTTAATCGAAAGGGTGCATAGATCTTTCCATTCTTATCCGTTTGATACCATACGGGCAAACCGTTCGGTAAGCGGATTGACCGTGGATCATTGAAACCACGAACTCCTGAAAGCGTCCCAAGCGTATGATCGAAAGACCGATTTTCCTGCATAAGGATAACGATATGCTCGGCATCCAAAAAAGTACTTCCCATCTCAGGATCTATCGCAAAGGCTCTTTGGATTGAACGAGGCATAAAACTGGCAATACCTGCTGCTCCCGAAAATAGCAAAGTTTTTCTCAGGAACTCTCTTCTGCTTTCCATAATACTTATTTATAATTTCGAATTGAATCTACTTAGATTTCCTTTCCTTTCATATTTCTTCGTGTAATTCTTATGTTACTAAATGGAGGTATCATGAAATATCTTTTTGATAGGATGGCAAAAATTTGTTTATTTTTACGAAAGACAATAGATGGACGTATGGTAGATATTTTGCTACTCGAAGACGACAAGGTACTCTCGAAGGAGATTCGATCGTTTTTATTAAACCAAGGCTTTTCCTGCGATCAAGCCTTTGATGGAATTGAATTTTTGGCCAAAACGCACCAAAAGAAATATGGTTTTTTTCTATTGGATATTAACGTTCCAAAAATCAATGGCTTGGAAATCTGTAAAAAAATAAGACGCCATGATGCTTTTACACCAATTATTATCCTTTCAGCTTATGATGATATAGACGACAAGAAAGAAGCGTTTCTTCGGGCAGCCGACGATTACCTGGTCAAACCATTCGTTTTAGATGAACTTTTAATGCGAATCTATTCCCTGTTACGCAGGCAACAACACAGTGACAGCAGTGATACAAAAACCTTAATCATAGATGATCTGGTTATTTATCCAGATGAAGCTCGCGTACTACGTGCCAATGAAGAGATTAATCTCACTCAAAAGGAATTTCAGCTGTTACTTATCTTAGCACAGGCAAAGGGCCGAACGTTATCAAAGCAGCATATTTCCGAAGAAGTGTGGCAGAATCAATTTCAGACAACACAGAATACAATAGAAGTATACATCAACTTTTTACGCAAGAAAATTGATAAGAATCATCCGAATAAACTTATCCATACACGACCTGGATTTGGCTATTTTCTATCGGCAGACAAATGAATTTGAAGAAGAAAATAGCCATTAGTTTCAGCATCGCATTTTCCGTCCTTTTTGGAGTAGCAATGTTAATTATCTATTATGCTAGTTTCGACTTTCGTAAAGATCAATTCCGCCAGCGGCTGATCGATAAATTGGATAATATATCTCATTACATCGCCAGCAACCCCTATTTCAATAGACAGTCCTATAAAAATTACTTTCACGACGATGAAGATGGTTTATTCTACGAAGATGTTATCATTCTCGACAAAAACAAACAATTGGTCTTTAGCACTGTCAAGGACCAAACCGTTACCTGGAGCGCGTCAATTGTTAATCGGCTCGATCATGAAAAGCAGATCTTCTACAACCAAGACCAATATGAGACATTTGCCAAATATTATCGCATTAATGGATCCCCCTACTATATTATCGTAAAAGCACAGGATTATTCCGGAAATGAAAAAATGGACCATCTAGCGCTTGTCCTCACGATACTATTTATCCTGAGTGCGGCTTTAGTGTGGGTATTCAGCTATAATCTGATCCAACGGCTGTTGGTCCCGCTCGATAAATTAAAAGACAATATTACGCAGATTAATGCCAGCAGACTCACTAAACCTGTTGAGTACACAGGAAATACCGACGAAATTACTGTACTAACCCGAGCATTTAACACGATGTTATTACGACTTTCTACTGCTTTCGAATCGCAGAAAGAATTTAATTCCAGCGCTTCCCACGAATTACGAACACCACTTGCACGAATGTCTTTTCAACTTGAAAACCTGTACCATCAGAACCAGTTAAGTGAAGAGGTGAGGCAGGTATTACGCAACATATCCAAAGAAACATTGCACCTCTCAGAAGTCACAGATTCGCTGATGCTTCTTTCAAAATTTGATTCGGAACGTTTAAAAATGACGTATAAAGAAGAGCGAATCGATGAAATTATATTTATGGCCTATGAAAAAGTAGCCAAAGTATTCCCCGACCTTCAACTGGATTTTTCAATTAGCGGAACTGAAGACCCCAAACTCAGCATTTTTTGTTCCGCTCAATTGATTGAAATCGCTTTTGTAAATTTATTTAAGAATGCTGCGCTCTATTCAGACAACAGGGAGGTAAAAGTCACATTGATAGAATCAGCACAAGAACTAAAAGTGCTTGTTAGTAATACGGGGCCCGCCTTGAGTACCAGCGACCAAAAGCGAATTTTTGATGCATTCAGCCGCGGAGAAAATGCTAGTGAGACAACAGGATCTGGATTGGGGCTGCGCATTGTTCAGCGCATCGTGCAATCGCATCATGCGACAATTGAATACCAAGCCAATAAAAAGCATGGCAAGCATACCTTCGTGTTACTATTTAAATTACAAGCTCCCGAGTAAAAACAGTATCGATAGAAACTTCCTTTTTAAGCTTTTTTTAAGCATTTCTTAAGGCGTCTTTAATTTTCGACCAGTTATTTTGTTTCATCAGTTTTGAAACAAATGACAAAGACACCTCTCTTATTTTTATTGCTTTTCAATGGTATAGCATTTGCCCAGCAGAGACCGCCGCGAACAGATTATGTGCGTATGGATGAAAGTACACTTATAAAAAAGCAAGGCGATATCGCCGGACAACAAATGACGCTTCGAGAATGCGAAGCAGCATTTGTACAGAGCAATCTTTCTCTACTTGCCCAACAATATGACATCAGTCAGGCCGAGGCAGACGTCATACAAGCTAAAATATGGGAGCTGCCAAAGCTGGAAATGAATGTTAACGCCTATGATCCACAGAATAAAAAGGTATTCCACGCGGGTCCTTCTAAAGAAGCCAGTATATCCCAATTGATCTATCTCGGTGGAAAAAAGAAAAATCAAGTAGAATTCGCCAAATCGAATGTCGAACTTGCCAAACTACAATTCAGTCAACTGCTGGCCAGTCTTCGCGCACAACTCCGTACAACTTTCTATTCCCTTTACTTTGAACAGCATAAATTGGCAGATATCAAAATTCAGCTTGACTATCTAAATAGTCTACTAACGGCATACAAAGAACAAGGTAAGAAAGGAAACATTTCATTAAAAGATCAAGTTCGCCTTCAAACAATGGCTATCGATCTCAATAATGAAAAAACAACTGCGATCAACAATAGCATTAACTTACAACAACAATTACGTGTACTCATCTCCAGTCAGGAAGACGTACTACCGAACCTAACCGATCAAGAAGCAGATCAGGAACTTGCCATAAAACCAACAATGCCTTTGGAAAAAATCTTCCAATTGGCGTTGGAAAACAATGCTGATTATCAATTTGCATTAAAAACCTCGGAAAGCGCACAGTTATTTACAACATGGCAACAATCGTTAAATACGCCTGACATCAATCTTGGGCTTGCCTATAGTCAAAATTCAGGTGCTTTTCGCAATGAAATTAACTTAACGGCAGCAATTCCACTCCCGCTATGGAAACAAAATAAAGGAAATGTAATCAAAGCAAAATACGCCGAAGAAGAAGCAAAGAAAAATATTGAAGTCCAACGGCAGCAGCTCGAATCACAGATCCGTTCCAATTACCTGTCCTGGGAAAACCAATACAATCAGTATTTTACCATTACACCTGACGACCTCCACGACATTGCAGTGGTCTATGATGGCGTATTTAACAATTTCAGAAAAGGTAACATCTCCCTCGTGGAATTCACTGATTTTATGGATAGCTACCGCATATCCATGCTGAAGCTATATGATATGAAAAAGGAAATTATTCTCAATGCCGAACAATTAAACTACCTGGCGCAAACATCTATATTCAACTCAACTCATGTCAAATAAACAACTTCTCATAGCCACAGTGGCTGTAGTGCTACTCTACTCTTGCAAAAATCATAAAGAAACGGATAATACAGCCGTTGGCAAAGGTTTCGAAATGAGTGAGACGATGCTAAAATCGACCAGTTTTGCAACGGTTAAAAAAGAAAATGTGAGCGAAGAACTCAATTTCTTTGGTAAAATATCTGCTGATCAGAACAATTACATCGATATCTTCCCTCTCGTTGGCGGTAATGTGGTATCCGTGAATGCGTCCTTGGGCGATTATGTACACAAAGGTCAGGTATTGGCCACAATCAGAAGTACAGAAGTTGCGGGCATACAGAAAGATCTTTCGGATGCCAAAACAGATGTATTGCTTGCCGAAAAAAACTACCGTGTAGCGGAAGACATGTATACAGGTAAACTGAGTACAGATAAGGACATGCTGGAAGCAAAAGGACAGTTAACGAAAGCCAAAGAGCAGCTCCGCCGCTCTGAAGCAGTCAGTCAGATCTATAATGTCCGACGCGGCAATATATATTCGGTGGTATCGCCAATCGATGGATACATCGTACAAAAAAATATCAACAAGGATATGCAACTGCGGAGTGACCGAAGCGACAACATCTTCGATGTGGCCAATACAAAAGATGTATGGGCCATCCTGAATGTCAACGAAACAGATATTGAAAAGATTAGTATGGGCATGCCTGCCGTGGTGTCAACGCTGAGTTACCCGGACAAAAAATTTCAAGGTAGTATCGACAAAATTTTTAAGATTATCGACCCACAGACCAATGCTATGCAGGCCCGTGTGGTACTCGACAATAAAGATGGACTACTTATTCCAGAAAGTAAGGCCACCATTAAAGTAGCACATCGATCCAACACCCAGGCGCTAGCTGTTCCTTCGGACGCAGTCATTTTTGATCAAAACAAATATTTCGTATTGGTTTACAAATCTCCAAATGACATCAAGATTCGTGAAATCCTGCCGATAAAGCAAAACGAAGAAACAACCTATATGTCTACGGGACTACAGGAAGGAGAGAAAGTTGTTGTAAACAATAAACTTTTGATCTATAGAGCACTGAATAATTAATCTGCCTTAGCATTTACACGAATGAACAAATTCATTAAGAATATCATTGCCTTTTCCATAAAAAATAAAGCCTTTACCTTTATTTGGGTGGCTATCTTGGCTATTTCTGGTTTTATCAGTTTTAAAAGTATGCCCATTGAGGCATTTCCGGATGTTACCAATACACAGATAACCATCATTACCCAATGGAATGGTCGGAGTGCAGAGGAAGTCGAACGTTTTGTGACTACACCGATTGAATTGGGCATGAGCCCGGTACAAAAGAAAACGAGTATACGTAGCACGACCATGTTTGGCCTCTCCATTGTCAAAATCATCTTTGATGATGGTGTCGACGATACTTTTGCCCGCAACCAAGTCAATAACCTCCTGCGATCCGTGAGCCTACCAGACGATGTCGATCCGGATGTACAGCCCCCTTACGGTCCTACTGGAGAAATTTTCCGCTATACATTACACAGCGATCAACGCAATTCACGCGACCTTCTTACTTTACAGACATGGGTTATTGACCGGGCGCTGCGGGGTGTCCCCGGTGTAGCCGATATCAATGTTTTTGGCGGACAAGATTTGGTTTACGAAATCAGTACAGACCCCATAAAGCTCGACAAATTTAACCTGACACCTTTACAGGTATTTGATGCCGTGAGCAAAAGTAACCTGAATGTGGGTGGAGATGTTATCGAAAAAAGCGGTCAATCCTACGTTGTACGAGGTATTGGTCTAGTCAACTCAATCAATGATATCGAAAACATCACCGTAATAAATCAAAAGGGAAATCCTGTATTCGTCAAGAATGTGGCTGAAGTGAAAGAAAGCGCGATGCCTCGCGTCGGCCAAGCCGGTTTTGGTAAGAATGATGATGTAGTAGCAGGAACCATCGTAATGCGCAAAGGTGAAAATCCAAGAGAGGTATTGACTGCTGTAAAAGCGAAAATAGATGAGCTTAACAACAAAATCCTCCCCAAAGACGTCAAGATGCAAACTTTCTATGACCGTGACAACCTCATGGATTTTACAACACATACCGTTATGCATAACTTGATCGAAGGTATTGTGCTTGTCACCTTGATGGTACTGCTCTTTATGGCAGACTGGCGCACCACGGTTATCGTTTCCATAATCATACCTCTCGCCTTACTTTTTGCCTTTCTATGCCTTAAACTGGCCGGCATGAGTGCCAACCTGCTTTCTTTAGGCGCGGTAGACTTCGGTATTATTATCGACGGTGCCGTGGTTATGGTGGAAGGGATATTTGTCATGCTGGATCATAAGGCACACAAACTTGGCATGGAAAAATTCAACAAGATGGCCAAAGCAGGCTGGATCAAACAGACAGGAACGGGATTGGGTAAAGCCATCTTTTTTTCCAAACTGATTATCATTACCTCATTGATTCCTATATTCTCCTTCCAGAAAGTTGAAGGAAAGATGTTTGCGCCACTAGCCTTTACCCTAGGTTTTGCCTTATTGGGAGCGCTGCTTTTTACCTTAACGCTCGTTCCTGCTTTATCACATATTCTGCTCAATAAAAATGTGCGCGAGCGCCACAATCCCTTTGTGGAATTCTGGAATAGGGTCGTTGCTAAAGGATTTGGTTTCACCTTTAGAAACAAACGTCTGAGCATGATCCTCGCAATTACTTTATTGGCGGTAGTCTTGTTTTCTGCAAAATTTTTAGGAACAGAATTTTTACCAACATTAAACGAAGGATCCCTTTGGGTTACTGCTGAGATGCCTATGAGTACTTCTTTACGTGAATCGGTTAAAACAACCAAACTATTAAAAAGTACGTTGGAAACCTTCCCTGAGGTCACTGGTGTGCTCTCCCAAACTGGACGGAGCAACGATGGTACAGATCCTAACGGGTTTGGTTTTGTTCAGTTTGCCGTAGCGCTAAAACCCAAAGAAGAATGGACGCGCAAAATCACAATGGATCAGCTGATTGATGAGATGGATCACAAACTCAAACAATATCAAGGTATTACCTACAACTATTCACAACCTATTTCGGATAATGTTGCTGAGGCAGTTGCTGGTTTCAAAGCTGAAAACGGAATTAAGATTTTTGGCGACGACTTAACGACTCTAGACCGTCTTGCAAAAGAAGTTTATGCACAAGTAAAAGGTATACAAGGAATTAAAGAGCCAGGTATTATTCTCAATATTGGCCAGCCCGAAGTGAGCGTGGTATTGGATCGAACACGTATGGCAGCGTTTAACGTTCTGCCCGCCGATGCACAGGCGGTACTCGAAATGGCCTTCGGAGGAAAAACAGCCTCCATCTTGTACGATGGCGAACGTAAGTTCAATATTCGTCTGCGCTACGCTCCCGAATACCGGAAAACAGAAAAAGATATTGCGCAGCTGATGGTTCCCTGTGGTGATGGCACATTAATTCCACTTAAAAGTATTGCCACCATTGAAAAAGATAATGGTGCTGCTTTTATCTATCGCGACAACATCAAACGCTATATCGGCATCAAATTTTCCACCCGTGACCGTGACTTAGGAAGCACCATTGCCGAAGCACAGCAAAAAGTCAGTAAAATAAAGCTGCCTGAAGGGTATTCCATTGGCTGGACTGGGCAATTTGAAAATCAGCAACGTGCTACACACCGTTTAGCTCAGGTGGTTCCGATCAGTCTGGTCGTTATCTTCTTCTTACTGTTCATTCTGTTTGGTAATATCAAAGACTCTCTGCTCGTATTAGCCAACGTTCCCTTTGCTCTGATTGGTGGAATTATAGCTTTGCACGTTACAGGTATGAATTTTGGGATATCGGCAGGCGTAGGAATGATTGCATTATTTGGTATTTGTATCCAGAATGGAGTAATCCTGATTTCAGAATTCCATCAGAATAAGAAAGATGGACTACCGAATGACCAATCGATCTATAAAGGTGTAAAATCGCGAACAAGACCTGTGGTTATGACAGCATTGATGGCTTCTATAGGACTCTTACCAGCTGCACTATCTACCGGTATCGGTTCGGAATCACAAAAACCGCTGGCAATCGTGATCATTGGCGGATTAATCTCAGCAACTATATTGACCTTGCTGGTTTTTCCGATCATCTATGATATCTTCAATAGAAAAGAAAAGATACAGCAAACAATAGCCGAATAGTGTTGTCTATAGCTTGTATAGAATTTACTTCGATCAATGAGCGCCATCGATACTACACTAAGCGACAAGGCCACAACACATGCCAATTGCTGAGGCAGTATCGATGTAACAATTGTATCTCTTGCGGCTTTTATGTTTAAAAAGCGATAAAAAGCCCTTAATTTTGAAACAAATTACCTTCCTTAAAACAATTTGTGTTGTAAGGATCAAAACAAATAATATATTTATGACTATTCTCACGTTTACAATCATCCTTCTCCTAGGTGCGTTTGTAGCAGGGCTATTAGGATCGCTGACAGGCTTAGGCGGAGGGGTCGTTGTGATACCTTTATTGACACTCTTTTTTCATGTTGATATTCGTTATGCCATTGGAGCAGCATTGCTTGCTTCCATAGCCACTTCTTCCGGTGCCGCAACAGCTTATGTCAAGGAAGGCATTACCAATATCCGGCTAGGTATGTTTTTAGAAATCGCTACCACTATTGGGGCGGTCATTGGAGCTGTTATCGCTATTTATATGCCGACGAATACCATCGCCATAATCTTTGGTTTTGTACTAATCTTCTCGGCAGCCATGACTGTGCGTAAAAAAAATGAGCACGCACACGCTGGAGGTTCCCCTTTAGCTGAAAAACTAAAGCTAAACAGTACGTATCCAGTGGAGGGAAAATTAATTCCCTACAAGCTAACCAATATTGTGGGAGGCTTTTCATTGATGGGTGTGGCGGGTGTTATCTCCGGTTTATTGGGGATTGGTTCCGGATCCCTTAAAGTACTTGCAATGGATAGCATGATGAAAATTCCATTTAAAGTCAGTACAACAACGAGTAACTTTATGATCGGTGTTACCGCAGCAGCTTCTGCTGTCGTGTATCTGCAAAGAGGCTATATGGATCCAGGTATTGCATTTCCGGTAATTTTAGGGGTATTAGGTGGTGCCATTACAGGATCTAAGCTCCTAAAACGTATGAATCCAAAGACTTTACGGATCATTTTCGCTGTCGCCATAACATTCGTGGCCTTAGAGATGATTTTCAATGGATTCCAACATAAATTTTAAAAAACATACGTTACGCAATGGCATAATTAATTGTGTAAGAACCTTCATCGATACGAAGAAGGAAAATAAATAATCAAAATGAAACACGTATTTTCCAAACATTATTGGGGAGACAAAGATATCTCGCTACTCGTCGGACAAATTTTACGAACAGGAGTTGTCATCGCTTCTTCCATTCTCGTCCTCGGCGGCATCCTCTACCTGATTGTTCATGGACAGGAAACTGTACCAAATTACAGCGATTTTGTCGGTGAGGAAAACGCCAACACTACAATTACTGGGATCATTACTGGCGCATTAAGCCGAAATGTCCCCCAAGTCATACAGCTTGGAGTCCTTTTACTGATTTGCACTCCTATTGTACGGGTAATTGGTTCACTATTTGGATTTGTAATCGAAAAGGACAAGCTTTATATCATCATTACATTGATCGTATTAGCAGTCATTATAGGGAGCATACTTAGCGGCGTCAAGGGATAATAATCACCTTATCTCTTGGCGCGCAGCCAAGAAGATTTCTCCAGCATATATTCAAAATTCTTCCTCTCAGGTTCATTTACAAAACTCACCATCCGCTCGGCGACTTTAAGTGCCCCCAAGCGTTCCACGGCCTTCTGTGAGCGATAATTCTCCGCACCAACATGCATAAAAATGCTGTCTACAAAATTGAATGCAAAGTCAAACATCATCTCTTTGACTAAAGGATTAATGCCCACCCCCCAATAAGCGCGCGCATAAAACGTAAATCCAACAAAAATTGATCTTCCAACCTCGTCAAGCCCATAGTATCGTGTACTGCCAATACATGCAGCATTCTTCTTGTCATAGATTAAATAAGCCGATTTGCTTGCTAAAGCAGACTCAAAAAATTGGCGGAAAACATCTTCTTTCCAACGGTCTTTATTGGGATGCTGTTCCCAGATCAGTGGATCCTTGGCAACTTGATATAGCGCATCGAAATCCGATGGTTCCATGATCCTTAATAAGACATTATCATTTTCGAGCGTGTTGGGAGCGACAAACTTCATGCGACACAGTGCTAGTTTAGTAATCAAAATATTTCAATTTCTATAGAATATACCAATTAATGATGAAACTAGCTAAATTAAGGGGCTAACATGATAAATATTACACAGAAATGTAGATCTTAACAAAAATTTTATTCGAGCATGAAGCTAATCTCAGTGTAATCGTACGCCTAATCTGAATTGGCTATTGACAGGAATCTTAGCGCATGTTAAATTAGCTTTACAAAATTTTGTATTTTACAGCCAAATGGAACAATTTAGGGAATTTGTAAAACAACGTATTGATGTCACAGAGGACGAGCTGAATGACATCGTTTCACGTTATCAAGTCAAAAAAATAAAGAAAAAAGACTATTTTCTACGCGCCGGTGAAGTTTGCCATCATGAAGCATATGTGGTGAGCGGTCTATTTAAATCATTCTATATCACTGCCGACGGGATAGAACATATCCTACAATTTGCGATTGAAGATTGGTGGATTGGTGATATTGCGAGCTTCAACTATCAGGAGCCGGCACTACAAAACATCCAGGCGCTAGAAAACGCTGTCGTGCTTACCCTGTCAAAAAAAGATAAAGACAAACTCTACAAAGATCATCCAATCTTTGAAAAACTTTCGAGGATAATGGCACAGCGTGCACAGATCGCATCCCAACATCGTATCATTTCGAGTATCGGATTTACTGCTCAGGAGAGATATCTTGATTTTATCAAGAGGTATCCCAAAATCTACCCTAGGATTTCAAATATGCAATTAGCTTCCTATCTCGGCGTCACACAAGAGTTTCTTAGTCGCCTAAAAAGGCAGCTATTAAAGCCGAATCGAAATTCTTGACCTACATCAATTTTTTCTTTACAAGTTTATACCAACTTTGCAGAAGTTTGTTCAAACAAACAATTTGAACATATTTCAGTTATCTAAATAAAAAGAAAACAAGATGAATAGATTTTTCCAAGTTTTGGCAGGAGCAGTATTAATGATTAATGTTGCTGTAGCACAAGTAAAATGGTCTGCAGACCCAGCGCATACAAATGCAAGATTTGATGTAAAACACTTAGGTATCAGCTTTGTTGATGGTGAATTTACAAAAGTAGAAGGTACAGTTGAAACAGCAACAGGTACAAGTTTTAACAATGCCAAAATCAATTTTTCTATTGATGTCAACAGTATCGATACACGTGTCGCTGCCCGAGACAACCACTTGAAAACTGACGATTTCTTTGCTGCAGAAAAATTCCCTAAAATGACCTTGAAGTCTGTTAGTTTTAAAAATGCAAAAGTAAAAGGAAAATATGTAATGGTAGCGGATCTAACAATCCGTGACGTAACGAAAAAGGTAACTTTCGAGGTCACTCAAAATGGAGGAATCATTACTGATCCTTGGGGCAAAACACGTGCAGGCTTCACGGCCAAAACAACAATTAACCGCCACGATTTTGGATTAAAATACAACGATAAACTACCTTCGGGTGTAGAAGCTGTTGCTTCGGATGTTGACATCATTGTAAACACCGAATTGGTGTTAAATTAATTGGAAAATAATAAATCACACAAACTTGGTGGCTATCCGATTTGATATCAGATAGCCATCATTTTTTACAGACCTTTTAGCAGACCGCCATCCAGCGGAATATTGGCACCGGTAAGATAGCTTGCGTAAGTTGAGCAAAGGAAAGCGACAAGATAGCCATATTCCTCCGGTTTACCCAAACGTTGTGCCGGAACCTGTTTTAAGCGTATTTGCAGCGCGTCATCATAGGATATGCCCAAACGCTGTGCATCCAGATTGGTTAGCGACTGTATGCGGTCAGTATCAAATAATCCTGTCAAGATGCTGTTTACTGTCACACCATCTTTGGCAACATCCTCCGCCAACGATTTACTCCAACTAACCAATGCCGTACGGATGGTATTGGATAATACCAAGTTAGAAACCGGCTCCTTTACCGTAGAAGAAGAAACATTAATAATACGACCATATCCGTTAGCTTGCATATAGGGCAACGCACATCCGGTCGTGTAGCAGTGATTTTGAAACAAGAGTTCAAAAGCATCCTGATAATCAGCAAGATGCTTTTGTGCTATGGTTCCTGCTTGGGGCCCATTCGAATTGTTGATTAAAATATCGACGTTATTCGACTCAAAATAATGTGCTATCTGTTTTTTATAGGCTTCGTGATCGTTGTAATTCACGAGTAAATATTGATGTACCTGCCCTTTAGACCTGTCTAGACTTTCACAGGCATGCTGTAGCTTTTGCTCATTTCGGGAGGCTAAAGTTACCGATACGCCACAAGAGGCAAGCACTCGAGCAATCCCGGCACCTATACCCGTTGAACTCGCTCCAATCAAAGCCTTTTTCCCATTTAGATTAATTTCCATATTGTTATTTCCTATCTTATTCTGTAGAAACATGCCTAACTAGTCCTCTTCACTAAAACGCTATATTCGATTCGACTAATCATTGTCCTTTGCCCGAATCATGGCAATAAATAAATAGACTGCAAAAACCCAAGCCGAACCTAAGCATATCCAGGCAAAAACGGGGATTCCCCACCATTTCGGTTCAACTCGAGCCACGATGATCATTCCGCCCAGCAAATTGAGCGACATAAACATAATGCCAATGACGATACGATTGACCCCTTTTCTTAGGATCGTATTGAAAGATCGGGCGCTGATCAAACGATGGTTGAGGGTAAAATTTCCTGTCCGGAATAAGCGTACTAGCGCACGCATATCTTCCGGTAGTTTCTCCACATCACGAACAAACGACTCCACTTTATATTTTCCTTTTTTGAACATTGCCTGCGGAGAGAGCCTTTCCATCATAATCCGTCGCGCAAAAGGTTTAATACTTTCCATAATGTTGAGATCAGGATATAATTGACGGCCTATCCCCTCCATCAAGGAGATGCCCCGCATCAACTGATAAATATACTCCGGAAAATACAGGCGATTGTCGCCAATAATTTTCCATAATTTATTGAACAATAAATCTAAGCTAAGATCACCAAGTGATACATTATCGATCATATCGAAAATCTCATAAAGCGAGCGCTCAAACTGATTGCGGTCTGGTATATGACTAACGACAGCTACATCTTCAATCACGTCAGCAAGCCGGACAGCATCCTCCGATATTGCCGATTGAATAAACTCTTCCAGCAGCCTACGGTCTATACCCAATAATTTACCCATATTTCCAAAATCCAAAAAGGCAATCCGCCCATCTGGCATTACCATCATATTTCCTGGATGCGGATCGCCATGGAAGAATCCATGGATAATTACCTGTTCGAGATACAAATTGATCCCATTCTTAACAAGCGATTGAACGTCCATTCCCCGCCGCTTGATTTCTGCCACATCCGTAACTTTAAAACCATCCAGATACTCCATGCAAAGCACGCGATCAGACGATAGTTCGGGGTAAACCCTGGGCACCTTTATATCTTTATTTCCCTTAAAATTTTTAGCGAACCGCTCAATATTGTGTCGTTCAATCGCCAAAGACATCTCCTCCTGCAAAGTCATGGAGAAAGATTCGACAATCAAAGATAGATTAAGGTTTTCCAGTACATCATTGTACATGGTCAGGATTTTGGCAATATCACGCATGAGTGCCAGATCACTGCGCATCATCTCATCGATACCCGGGCGTCGCACCTTTAACACCGTTTGGGTACCATCTATTAAGGTTGCTCTGTACACCTGAGCGATAGAAGCTGCAGCAAACGGCTCGGCCACAATCTCCTGAAAATACGCGTCAATATCCAACGCCAGTTCTTCTGCGAGATAAGATTTAATGTCCACTTCAAAAGGCGGAACATTATCCTCCAGGCGTTTAAGTTCATCTACCAAATCTTTCGGCAGCAGCCCCTCCCGAGTCGAAGCAGATTGTCCAAGCTTGATAAAAGCCGGACCTAACTCCTCAAGCGCCATACGTATACGGGCATATACACTGACTGTATCAACGTCAATGGAATGATCTACCGACGCTCTAGACCCTTTCCATGGCAACCGAGCGATTGCGTCTTTAAAACCATATTTGGCCAATATACTTAAGATCTGGGAACTACGCTGTAACTTCTTTGTCGGATTAAACATAACGGACCTTGGATTTCGATAACAATATACGAAATATCCATGCCCAAAAAACACAGCCAGCTGTGAAACGACGTTGATATTTCATATAGATTTAAAATACTATTACCAATACACCAAACAAAAACCTTACCTGTTTTAGCTCCGACAGTCTTTATTCCGTCTCCAATTGATCCAGCTTCTCTTTGATCTGAATGAGGTAACGACTATAATAGCAACGAATCATAATTTCCGTCACACCAACAACCAAAACAATAGACACAATTGCCGAGAGGATCATCCAAACAATAAAATTAGGATCCGCTGCAAAAGTCTCCTTGAAGTGATATAATCGATCAAACCATACACTCGTTCGGTTCTGGGCGATCATGATCAGATAAAGAAACAATGCTTGTGGAATCATCACATAGGCTGCAATACGATACGTCTCAACGGCATACTTTAAATCGTAATACGTTTTGAGCAAATGTTCTTTAGAGGCTAACAGTTCGATCTGCTTTGTACTTTTTACCAAGTAAAAAAACCTCCGGTAATATAGAAGACTCGATAACGATATCTGTACGATAAAAAAATAATAGGCAAATGCTGCATAACCTTCGATCTTATAAATGGGTAATATAGGCACCAAAAATAGAAAACACATACAACACAACCATGAAATAAACTCGCGCTTGATGTTCTTGCGCAGCTTGCCCATAATATTGCCCACCTCCTTGTAGTACTTGAGATTTGGATTCTGCAAATCTTCATCTGTCGGCTGTTCCTGCCAAGATTTCTTTAACTCATCAAAATTCATAGTTATATTTTTTAATGATCTGTTGAATTCGCTCTTTTGTGCGGTTCAATTTCACCCGGGCATTCACCTCCGATATACCCAAATTCTCTGCAATTTCCCGATGACTTTGGCCCTCTAAAAACAAAAAGATCAGCGCTTTTTCAATTGCATTGAGTTCCTGTACTGCCTGATAGAAAACTTTTAATTGCTCGTCTTTATCAGCGTCATAACCTTCATCCGCAGCGTCATGCCGTTCGTCCAACGCATCGTAAATCTGATGCTTCTTTTCCTTTTTTAAGAATACCATGGCCGTATTAAGAGCAACACGATACATCCATGTCGAAAATTTACTCTCCCGCTTAAATGTTCCGTAGGATTTCCACAATTGATATACGATTTCCTGATACAGGTCCTGCCGCCCATCGTGATCATCCATATACATACGGCTCACCTTAACGAGAATACCTTTATTCTCATCAATTAATCTAAGAAATTCTATTTCCGATGGGTTCACCTAGCGACTTTTTATTAAATTTAGTTTAGGTAATAAGTATAGCAAACATGCAAAATGTTACAGCTTTATTTAAAAATATGTAAATTGTTATTAAAAAAGAGACTTATCGCTAGAGATTATGGAAAATATATTTTATGAAGGTCAGATCATTTGGGCGCAGATCGATGCAAATAGACATATGCGCCATTCTGCTTACGCTGATATTTGTGCACAGGCCCGCAGTAATATGCTGCACAAGATGGGATTTTCTCTCGATAAATTTGCCGAATATCATATCGGCCCTATACTATTCAGAGAAGAACTCCTATATTTTAAAGAAATCCATCTGGACGAATATGTACAAGTCAGAGTGGAATTGACGAAATACAACAAAAACAATAGCCGGTTTTCATTTATGCATCAGGTATTTCGTTCTGACGGAACCCGCTGCTGCACAGTTCATGTCGATGGAGCATGGTTAGACCTTCAAAAACGGAAATTAACAAAATTACCAGCAGAACTAGAGCCCTTTCTCGCCAAAATTCCTCGAGCTGAAAAATATGAGGAAACAGAATAATCTATAGTAAAAATACCAGCAAACTGATACAAAAGAAAAAATCCCTTGGAACACAAATCAGGTTCCAAGGGATTAAAACATAAACTAAACCTAAAAACTATTTTCCTTTATTCTTCTTCTCTCGTTCTTTCGGTCATCTCAAAAGCGGATATGCTGTACAACTCTTCTCAATTACTTCACTTCAATTAAACGCTTAGCGATAATTGCATCCTCTTTCTTGCCCACAGTCAAAATCAATATCCCTCCTTCATACGCAGCCTCAATACTGCTGTAGTCTACCGTATCCGGCAAAGTAAACGAGCGCGAGAACGATGAATAATTGAATTCTTTTTTACTGTATAATTTTTCTTCACTGACAGTTTCCTCCTTTTTCTCTGCCGAAATTGTAATCAGATTTTTGTCTACATTGATCTTAAAATCAGACTTATCCAATCCGGGCGCAGCCATTTCAACTTTGAAAGATTTCTCGGTTTCTGATATATTTACCGCCGGGACACGAGATACCAAACGATCTGAAATAAAATTATCATTGAATAAATTATCAAATACAGTGTTTACAAACGGATTTACAGCGTCAGTATTTAAACTTTTTGATGGGAATTTAATTAATGCCATTTTTTTGTCCTCCTAATTTTTTGTTTTATTATTAAGCTTTTTTGTTCTAACTATTTGAGAGGAATTATTCAATTTGCGTACCACAGCTAGTTTAGAGACAAAATGACACTTATCAATAAAAATAAATGTCATTTTGTCTACATTAAGACACGATATGACGGTTTAGGCTCCCCATTCACACAGAAAAGCACAGCGACACAGGTATTCAAAAAAAACGTTAAATTTCATGATTTTCTAGCGCAGCAATCAACAAGGATTTGACGGCATCGTAAATATAATCTTTGGCCTCTGCATAAGAAATCCCATAGCGCCGAGGAACGACTTCAGCATACTGTGGAAAAGGCATAAACAGATTTTCATAATAGGCATCTAACTGTCCGTTGGTCGGTAACTCAAACGCCAGACGAAGCTGAAAACGTCGAATGATGGCGGTGTCCAAAATCTCGGGATGATTCGTAGCAGCAACCAATACCGCTTCAGCAGGAAAATAATCGATCAGCTGGATAATGGAAGTTACAAGGCGGCGCATTTCACCCACATCCTTTTCTTCACTAATCCGTGCCTTGCCAATCTGGTCGAATTCGTCTAAAAACAAAACGGCCTTTTCGCGCCCCGCTTTGTCGAAGACCTGTTTCAAGTGTTGCGAAGTCTCCCCAATACGAGACGAAATAAGATTGCTTAAATTCAACACATAAATGGGTTTGTCGAGCGCCGTTGCCAGGGCTTTGGCCGTTGTGGTTTTTCCACAGCCAGAATAACCATGCAGTAAAATCTTATTGCTGACCGGCAGACCATATTGTGCAAGCTCTTTGATATAACGATGCTCTTTAATGAGCTGCAAAAGCTTCTGACGACTTTCTTCCTGTAAGAAAACCGCTTCCAAAGCGATCTTTTCTTTATCAGCAATGACCAGATCAAAAATATTCATAGTATACTTTTAAGACATTCAAATAACGGTTGCTAAAACTAAATCTTTCAGGCGACATACGGCTGATCCAGTTTGGTTTTAATCCTTGAAATAGTTAAGACTGACTTGTGAGCAGGCAAGATCGCCGCCGAAGGGAGGATTTGATTTTCGTATGACGACTTCGATCGTTACAGCATGGGATACCCTATTTCGAATCTGATCCAATATTTCTGACGCAGCAGATTCAAGCAATTTGCGTTTAGGTCGCATTACGCTGGCGGTAATTTGGTAAAGTTCCTCGTAATTGAGCGTATTTTTCAAATTCTCCGTCTCCAAATTCAGAAATGGAAAACATACGTCAATAGAGACAAAAAATTCGTTACCTAACACCTGTTCTTCTTCATAATAACCTATCGGTGCATAGAATCGTGCTTCTTTTAGTGATACTGTCTGTAAAATGGTTGCCATGTACAAACCTAAGGAAATTGTTCCATACAAAAGGGATTATTTGTATATTTAACCATTACCAAAAACCCAACAGATGAACTCTTTTTTATCCTCAGCGATAGCATTAACACTCTTATTTGGCGCGACAGGGCTACATGCCCAGACCAATATGAAACCCACTGACACGGAATATTACAGTCCTGTCCCTCCAACCATAACAATCGATCATGGCATACCGAGCGATGCCATTGTCCTTTTTAACGGCAAGGATCTCAGTAAATGGAAAGGTGAAAAAGGGCAAGCCAACTGGACGGTGAATAATAATGTACTCGAAGTAAAACCCGGAGCTGGAGCCATTGAAACAAACGAACATTTCACCGATTTCCAACTGCATGTGGAATGGAAAAGCCCCGAAGTTATCAAAGGTGAGGGTCAAGGAAGAGGCAATAGTGGAATTTTTTTACAAGGGCTATATGAGATTCAGGTACTGGACAACAACAACAATCCGACTTATGTGAACGGTGGAGCAGGCAGTCTTTACAAGCAGCGTCCACCACTGGCACAGGTAATTGCGCCAGACAAATGGCATGTGTATGATATTATTTACAAAGCCCCCCAATTCAGTAAAGATGGAATATTAATCTGTAAAGGAACTGTAACCGTGCTACATAATGGGGTATTAGTGCAAAACAATACCCAAATCGAGGGTACTACAGAGTATATAGGGCTGCCCAAACAAGTAAGCCACGGTCCAGGCCCGATCATGCTACAGGATCATGGTGATCTGGTTCAATTCCGAAACATATGGTTACGTAAATTGTAGCAAACCAGCAAGAAGTAGAGGTTTGCAGCAAGCAATTTTAGTTACGAAAGCAACAATTCTGTATTAGGTTTTATAGGGCTATTTCCCTAATTTTAGCCCTATAAATGTTAAAATAAAACGGAATATAATACGTTCTTTCTGCATTATTTTTTTGCCCGCAGCAGACCTCTTCGTTCGAAGTGAGTAGAGCAAAACGCAAAATAACCGTCGGAACGGGTTCACGTATGCCGTTGAGAATAAACTTTCACAAAATATTACAGTTTAATGAAAAGAATTGCGCTATTCTTCTTGTTGGCAAGCTCCTTAGGCAGCTTTGCACAACGCAACCTCAATTTAGAAGAAACAGTCTTTGGTCCCCGCACCTATGCACCGACATCGATCGTTGGTGCGTCGTGGATCCCAAAATCCAGCACCATCTCCTATCTCGATAAATCATACCAAAATCTATTATCGAAAAGCTCAACAAACAATTGGAGTGAGACAACTCTGGCATCTAAAACGGACCTTGAAACCGCTTTAAAGGCGGCTATTCCAAATGACTCATTCAGTCTTCGGATGTTTCCTTTTGAATATAAATGGCATGACGGAAATTCGCTCTTACTTCAGGTTGAAGGAAAAGATAAAACGTACTCCGTAACTTACAACATTCAATCAAAAACTATTGAAAGCTTTATCGGCAATGACAACAAAGGTGCGAATCGTGAAGTAAGTTCGGACTTTTCTAAAATCGCTTACTTAGTCGAAAACAACATTGAAGTTATTGACAAGAATGGCAAAATTACTGCTGTAACAGATGACAGCAATAAAGGGATTGTCAATGGAAGCGATTACACACACCGTCAGGAATTTGGTATCAAGAAAGGAATGTGGTGGAACAATCAGAATGACAAACTACTTTACTACCGTAAAGATGAAACTATGGTAGCCAATTATCCTTTACCACAATGGAGCTCCAGAATTGCGGACATCAAGTGGATAAAATACCCAATGGCAGGGCAAAAATCAGAAGAAGTATCTTTGGTGGTTTACAATATCACCACTGGACAAAAAGTGACACTTCAAACCGGTGAGCATTCAGAGCAGTATCTAACCATGGTTACCTGGGATCCTTCTGGAAAATACATCTATGTCGGACTCCTTAACCGCGGACAAAATGACCTTAAAGTCAACAAATACAATGCTGAAAACGGTTCCTTGGTCAAAACATTATTTGAAGAAACTGCAACAACCTGGGTTGAACCTGAAAACCCATTAACATTTTTACCAAACAAACCAGATCAATTTCTTTATCAATCTGACAAGGATGGTTACAATCAGCTTTACTTATACAATACCAACGGTAATTTAATTAAAAAGTTAGGCTACAAAGACATCGTCATGGAAACATTACTCGATTTCTCGGCCGATGGCAACAAAGTAAGTTATACCGGCGTAACCAATAATGGTTTGGATCGCCAGTTATTCGAAGTTGATCTAAAATCGGGTAAGACGATTCAGTTAACACATGAATCTGGTATGCACCATGCTGCCTTAAGTGACGACGGCAAATATATTTACGATCAATACAGCAATTTAAAAACACCTAATAAAGTTCAGATCAAGAACATCAAATCTGCTAAAGAAACGACCTTAGTCAATGCTGAAAATCCTTTTACCGGGAAAATAAATGATCCTAAAATCGAATTTGTACAGTTAACTTCTGCAGATGGAAAATACCCGTTGACAGGACGTATCATTTATCCCAACGATTTTGACCCTGCCAAGAAATACCCGGTCATGTACTATTTATATGGCGGATCACACTCACAGTTGGTGTCTAACAAATGGTTAGGCGGAGCAGGTTACTTCGACATGTATATGGCCCAGCAAGGTTACATTGTCTTCACGATGGACAATCGCGGCACCAATTACAGAGGTCGGGATTTTTACACCGCTACCCATCGCAACCTCGGCCAAAATGAAATGGCCGATCAAATGAAAGGAATTGAATTCCTTAAATCAAAATCTTTTGTTGACCAACAACGGATGGGTATTTTTGGCTGGAGCTTCGGTGGATTCATGACCACTTCCTTCATGCTGCACCACAACGAGATCTTCAAGGCTGCAGTAGCAGGAGGTCCAGTCATCGACTGGAAATTTTATGAAGTGATGTATGGAGAGCGTTACATGGACACTCCAAAGGAAAATCCAGAAGGCTATAAATTAACATCACTGCTCAATAAAGCCGATCAGCTGAAAGGAAGACTATTGATTATTCACGGTGCACAAGACCCTGTTGTTGTACAGCAAAATAGCATGGAGTTTTTAGAAGCCTGCATTAAAGCCGGTAAGCAAGTAGATTATTTTCTATACCCTACGCACGAACACAATGTGATGGGGAAAGACCGTATCCATATGTACGAAAAAATTGCTGACTATTTTAATCAACATCTTAAAAACCCTTCTTAGTTAAAAAAAGCCAAGAAGAGTCACGATTTTTAATACAACAAAAAGGCTAATCAACTGATTGGCCTTTTTGTATTTTAACGAACAATAACTATCTTTAGACAGACTGCTTTAACCAAGTAAACATTGCTATCGAAAAGACACATTCCATTTATCCTGATATTACTTCGCCTTATTCTAGGACCGTTGCTTATCCTCTTGTACTGGCTCCAGATTGATCATTTCAACTGGTATGCTATTTCTTTCCTAATCATCGGATTATTGAGTGATATTTTTGACGGTATCATTGCCCGAAGATTGGGCGTCGCTACCGCCTTGTTAAGACGCTGGGATTCAAGTGTGGACCTGTTATTTTTCTGCTGTATCTGCCTGGCAGCCTACCTGAGCAATCCCGATTTTTTTAAAGATAATGCCGCATTGATCTTGACCCTGATCGGATCAGAAGCATTAACCTACATCATTAGCTTCATCAAGTTCAAAAAAGAAATCGCAACACACTCTATCGGAGCCAAGGTCTGGACACTTTTTTTATTCGCATTTTTAATCGAATTGCTACTCCGCGGCCAATCCACCATCCTATTCCAATTAACAATCTGGATAGGATTAATAACCCGCCTGGAGATTGTTGCAATCATCCTAATACTTAAAAACTGGTCAAATGATATACCCAGCTTTTATCATGCTATTTTACTCCGTCAAGGTAAAACGATCGTAAAAAATAAGCTATTTAATGGCTAGTGCTCATTTTGATCTAAGCCTTCAGACAAACTATACAATGTCCAATGCTTCGTTTTTATTGCCTGCGATTCTGTCTGGAGTAATTTGATAAAGTCATGTACCCCAAGCTCCTCGTTTCCGTTACCGTGAATCAGGACAATACTTCCATTCTTCGCCTGTTGCCCCTTAGCCAGCCAGGCATCCGATCCAACGGCAAGGAGACCATAAGATATCAGGTGTTCAATAATTCGGCGATCTGAAACTAAGCCCGGACAACGGAAAAACACCGAAGGCATAAGGCCATTCTTCAGCATCAATTTTTCATTTTCCAACACTTCAAATCTTAGATCCGTATTTTTAGAAAGCAGAAAATTGGACGACAGTGGATGATTGTTAAAGACATGGTCATACGTATGATTGATCCAGGTAATCTTGATACCTTTTCCTGCCAGCGACTTCAGCCATTCCAGATCAGCCCCATGATTCAGCATCCATTTACCCGAAACAGAAACAGCCAATGGCAAAGTACCATCGACACCCTTAAACGCCAATAGAAGATCTTCAAAAATAGTTTTATCCAAGGGCTTATGTGAAGGGCATAAATCGATTGTCAAATTAATACCCGCTTCTTTAGGAAGGCTAAAATTCAGACCAGCATCCTGTAAGTTATTCTCCGTTTTCCTAACGAAGGAAAAACAGCTTTCATATACAGAACCCTTTAAACTTTTATTAACCTGATTCGCATCAGTATAGCGCACGCTTACCGATCGACCGCCTACTACACGCGTTTGCAGTGTAGTAGGATCTACCGTGAGGTAATATTTTACAGCATTCGATGTGAAACTTCGAATACCCACCAAAGATCGATCATTTTCGCGAAGGATCAGCCACTCGGTCCTGTAGTTTTCTAAATTGACAAATGAAGTCTGTCCAAAAGAAAAAAGACCGCATACGAGAAATAGATAAACTAAGATGAGTTGTTTCATAGCTAATTGCCGCTTGTTCTTTTCGACTGAAGATTCATTGGCCATGCTGCTGGCTTACCATCTTTATCGATAGGTAATGTGATTTTGTCGCGTGCAACCAATGTCGGCTCTTCACAGGCCAAGTAAGTCAAAATTGCAACAATAATGGCATTTTGCTTCACCTCATCAAATACTATCTTATCGTAAGTATCACGGTTGGTATGCCAGGTCACTTTACCATAGTCCCAAGAAGTCGAGGAAAGTCCAAACGCCGGAATTCCTTTTTGAACAAAAGAAGAGTGATCACTTCCGCCGGTCCCTGGCATACCGGGAAAACTCGTTTGAATTTCATTGCGAAAATCTTCAGGTAGATAGTGCAGCCAGCGACTAATGTATTCGTAGGATTTTTCAAAACCACTGCCCCCGATACGAACGATTCGACCGGTTCCATTATCCTGGTTCCACACCACCTGTATATTTTTTGCAAGCTCAGGATGGTCCTCGACAAATGCGGAAGAACCGTTCAGCCCCTGCTCTTCACTCCCCCAGTTCCCGACCAAAATTGTTCTTTTATTATCCGGATAAACCTTCCTTAAAATACGGACGGCCTCCATCATGGTAATCACACCGGTAGCATTATCTGTCGCGCCAGAGGCCCCGTCCCAAGAATCTAAATGTGCCGACAGTACAACATATTCATCGGGCTTTTCTTTACCTTTGATCTCGGCGATACTATTATAGGTTTTTGATATTCCAAGTTCTTTTGAATTTCCCTGAAGCAACACCCGAGGTTTGACGCCATGTTCTGCCATGCGGTGTAACAGACCATAATCTTCCAATCCCACATTAAATACGGGAATCTGTTTAGACTTTGCATCAAAAATACGCGTGATACCCGGCAACTCTGTCCAGTAAGAATCTATGACACCAACTGCACCGGCTTCTTCCAATACTAAAGGCAATGTCCGACGAGTGCTTCCCGTGTAGACCATACTGCGCTCCCACATTTTTAGCTGATCGTTTTTTAAGGTTTGGTATTTTTCGTAACCTTGAGCAGTAGCAGATTCCTTCCAGTTGGCATCTGAACGTCCCGACAGTGGATTCATGCCAATAAGCACAATTTTCCCTTTGACTGTTCTAAGCCACGACTGAAAGTCGGACTGGGACTGAAACAAAGGCATAGTCACCACCTCCGCCTCGACACCTTTCCCCTTTGTCATCGGACTGAAAGCCAATTGTGTACCTTCCAAAGACTTTACGCGCGGATAGGTCATCGTCACTTGCGAGGTGCCCCGCTCCCAAGAACGCCATTCGCCATAAGGCTCATTACGGGCCTGCGCTCCAAGCGAATTATAATTTCTAACAACCCAGTCGTGCGCCTGTTGCATTTGCGGACTCCCAACAAGGCGAGGACCAATCATGTCGATCAGCTCAAATGCATACTTTTCCAATTGCGAATTTGCATTTGCTTCCTGTACAATCGACGAAACCATCGCTTCCTTTTGCTGAGCAAAAACCCGAGGAGTACTCCATAAAAGAAGTGCTAATCCCAAAGATTTTATTCCGAGTGGTATCGTTGCATCTATTTTCATATGTTATTATTAGTTACTTTATAATTATCCGTTGACAAGCAGACACCGCAAGCGTGATGCACTTCGCGTACATTCCATTAGCTCCAATCGGATCTTCCAAAAAAGAAAGCACTCTGGTTAACTGTAATTAATTTGAAAAACCAAAGCTTCCGCTCATTGGTGTTTCCGAAAATTACTAAAGAATATTTAAAAACACACATTATTTTCAAGCAGCTCAATGATATCTTTCTATTTGGCTCGGAAATGACAAAAGAAAGAATAAAAAAAGCCTGAAAAGATACTTTCCAGGCTTTACTAAAAATATAGATATGAAGGTTGATTAGTTACACGGCTTCCACTTTGGATTTTTCGTAGCTCTCTTGGTGCACAGAAGCCACCGCTCTACCCGAAGGGTCGTTCAGGTTCTGGAAAGAAGCATCCCATGCCAACGCTTCGGGCGTACTACATGCAACAGATTTTACTGAAGGAACAGTTTGTGCTGCTGCTGTTGACGGAAAATGTGATTCGAAAATTGTCCGATATAAAAACTCTTCTTTATTTTTCGGTGTGTTTATCGGGAAGCGCGTCGAAGCCTCGGCAAATTCCTGATCAGAAACTTTACTTTCAGCCTGCTCTTTCAATGTATCGATCCAGCTGTAGCCTACACCATCAGAAAATTGCTCTTTCTGGCGCCAAGCGATGCTCTCGGGCAGATAGTCTTCAAAAGCTTTACGTACCACCCATTTTTCCATTCTTCCATCACGGATCATTTTATCGGAAGGGTTGATGCGCATGGCAATATCCATGAATTCTTTGTCCAAGAAAGGCACACGTCCCTCAACCCCCCAAGCCGCGAGTGATTTATTTGCGCGAAGACAATCATATAGATAAAGTTTTTTTAGCTTGCGTACAGTTTCCTCGTGAAATTCCTGTGCATTGGGTGCTTTATGAAAATAGAGATACCCACCAAAAAGTTCATCCGAACCTTCGCCTGACAATACCATTTTAATTCCCATCGATTTGATTACACGCGCCAATAGATACATTGGTGTCGAAGCACGGACTGTTGTAACGTCATACGTTTCCAAGTGATAGATTACATCACGGATAGCATCCAACCCCTCCTGGATCGTAAAATTAATTTCGTGATGTATCGTGCCAATATGATCAGCAGCTTTTTTTGCCGCAATTAAATCTGGGGCACCTTTCAAACCTACCGCAAATGAATGCAATTGAGGATACCAAGCATCTTCCTGATCGTCACTCTCAATACGTTTAGACGCAAACTTCTTCGTTACAGCAGCAATAACAGATGAATCCAAACCTCCAGAAAGCAATACACCATAGGGCACATCTGACATTAACTGACGATGCACCGCATCTTCCAATCCTTTGCGCAAAACAGCGATATCAGTTTCGTTATCTTTTACTGTATCATAACTTTCCCAATCGCGTTCGTACCAGCGCTGCGGAACTGTTCCGGTTTTACTATACAAGTAATGTCCCGGAGGAAACTGTTCGATCGTCTCACAGAAACCTTCCAGTGATTTTAATTCCGATGCAACAAACAACTGCCCCTCTTTATCTTTACCATAATATAAGGGAATAATCCCCATATGGTCACGAGCAACAAAAAAGGAATCGTCACGCGAATCATAAAGTGCAAAACTAAAAATACCATTCAATTCGTCAACAAATGAAGGCCCTTTGGCTAAGTATAAAGCCAACACAACCTCAGAATCACTTTGTGTCGAAAATTCATAATCGGGAAGACTATTTCTTAATTCATGGTGGTTATAGATCTCGCCATTAACTGCCAGTACAACTTGACCATCTGGACTGTACAAAGGTTGACTTCCCGATTTAGGATCAACGATAGCTAATCGCTCGTGTGCCAACAAAGCTTTTTCGCCAGTGAAGATACCCGACCAGTCAGGACCACGGTGACGAATACGTTTTGACATTTCCAATACTTGAGATCTCAATGAGCTTGCAGGTTGCTTTAATTCAAAAGCGCCAATAATTCCACACATATTATGAACTTTTTAAAGATTTCGTTTTTACATTATGTTATTGACACAAAGTAAAACAATTAAAAACTAAATTCATAATAATTTTTAATTTTTATTATATTTTTATTAAAAATAGTTTTCAAAACAAACAAAATTATCAATGAAACACTTGTTTGTTTAAAATAATCACACAACAGATCTGCACTTGGTATGGACATTAATGATTAAATTGAGCTTATAATCAAATAACCAGGACATGGATCCAATCAGAACCTTTTACAGCGAGCTAGCGCTCACACCAGAGGAATTAACTGCTATTATTGAAAAACATGCGCCCATTACCGTCAAAAAGGGCGACTTTATATTGACCAAAGGGCAGGTTTCAAATGCCTACTACCTGATTGAGCACGGGCTCACACGTTCTTTTTTACATGATTTCAATGGTAATGAAGTAACTACCGGATTCTGCATTGAAAAGGAGATAGTCATTGAAGTGGCCTCCTTTTTTCAACGCAGTCCAACGGTTGAAAATATTCAGGCACTCGTGGAAACCCGTCTTTGGAAAATAAAATTCGAAGATTTTCAGGAACTCTTTCATCAGATTCCTGGATTTAGGGAATGGGGCCGATCCTGGATGGCAAAAGAGCTTGTTCACAGTAAAAATAGAGCTATCGCTATGATTACCGAACCGGCAACGGCACGTTATCTTCACCTCATGAAAGAAAAACCCCTATTGATACAGCAAGCACCACTCAAGCATATTGCCTCTTATCTGGGCATTACTGATACTTCTTTGAGTCGTATCCGCAAAGAAATTGCTCAAGGGAATTGGCCCTTTTCCTGATTAGCGTGCTATTTTTTTCAAACTTGTCTTAAGGCAAGTTTTTTAAGCAGGTTTCAGGTTATTTTTACTAAAGCTTTCTTGGCTACATGTAATCGCTTCAATAGGATAGCAAGATGAATATAGGAAGCCAAAAAAGTAATGTACATTCAAAATCAGAGATTATGGCAAAATTACACGCTTATTTAAATTTTAACGGAAATTGCGAAGAAGCTTTCAATTTTTATGAAAAAGTGTTCAACACAAAGAACCCAGGTTACATGCGCTACGGAGATATTCCTGCTGATCCACAAATGCCTCCAGTTCCGGACGAAGCAAAAAATAAAATCTGTCATACCGCAATTTCCATCAATGGAGATAGCATGCTGATGGGCGCTGATGTTGTCCCCGCTTTTGGACAACACTATATTCAAGGAAACAACAGCTATGTCATGCTCATGTGTGAAAGCACGACAGAGGCAAGGACATTATATGATGCGTTAACTACCGATGCAAAGTTGGTCGAAATGCCCCTCGGAGAAACATTTTTCGCCGAACTGTACAGCGCTTTTCAAGACCAGTTCGGCATTTGCTGGATGGTTTACTTTGGTGGAAATAAAGAAGAAGATTGCGAAAGTAAGCCTTAAGCAAGCCAAACAGTTAGCAATATATCTGGCGAAAAAGGGCGATAACAACAGTTTACCGCCCTTTCTTTTTTCTATGACTTTGCACCTCAATCGAAACTGCCGCTACAGGAAGCGTCTATTTCATCTCGAGCTTCCCCCCCTTCAGATTGCTATTATTTCTTTACCAATACCTCTTGCTCAAACGAGATCCCATCCCAACCATTTGTCCTAAATTGACGAATATTCTGATGGCTATCTCCCGCTGGATCATCGAGTACATGCTGATAATGTTCGGCAAAAAGACACAATGTATCTTCGGGAGACAGATTATTCAGCTTGGCGAAATAGAACACTTTTGCACTCCCTTGATTTTCTTCTTTTGAATTTTTCAACGTCCCATTTTGAAATGCACTGAGCGTATAGCTATACTGATCAGCAATATGCGTCAGCACTTCCTGAAAGGGTAATTCATTTTCTTTTACTTTATTCAATAATTCTTCTATCTTCATCTTAAGGTTGCTCCTTGTAAATTTTATTGTAAATGAATAGGCATTAGGCGTTCTTAAATAATTCCATGCAGTGATTTTCCCCTTGCTCCAAGCTGATCAACACGTTTTTCCACTGCTTCGTCTTTGATCAAAGCCGGAGCATGGTGGGGTTTTGTTCGCGCATCAATAATCAAGGGACCTTCACAACCCCAATGTTTAAAATCCGTAAAGCTGTGTATGCCGTAAATATCAAATGCAGGATTACTTTTGGTAAACGTTGTCCAAACAAAGTTATTGACCGAAGCGGCGGTAAAGTTCGCATCATCGCATAAAACAACCAACGGAAACCCCTCCCAGAAACTGCCTGCTGCAGCATGGCACCATTCTTCCATAATCTTCAATTCATTGTCATAACTAGAGAATGCCTGACCATCGATCGCTATCACACCGGGCATCACAAATTTCGCCTGGTTGAATGGCCGCGGCAGTTCAAAGTGAGACGGCAATTCACGTCCGAGGGTTCTTTTCTTCGATCCGGCAGCGGCAAAGACGACCTTTGAGCCCGCATTTAATCCTTCTCCAGAATAGTCTAAAGTATCAATTGTCGTATTGGTTTGAAAGTGAACATCACGGGTCAGGTCTATTCGCTCAAGAATATGCCCCAAAAAAGCTGGAATATCATAAATATCCAGTTGCGGATTATCCTCATGCGCTGAAATAAACAAATATTTAGCAAGACTAAGCTGGTTTTTCCCGAGTATTTGATTCGCTATTGTTAGAATTTCCTGTGGTCTATCCACACGTTGGTAAGGCGTATAACGTTCAGAACCTATGGCGAAAAGCAAGGGGTGTACCCCAGCGGCATCCACAGCATTAACAGCATGAAGGCCTGAAATCTCCTGTGGAATAGCTGCTCCCGTAATTTCGTGGATTAAAGCGCCAAAGCTGGTATCTTCCTGCGGTGGACGCCCCACAACCGTAAAAGACCAAATCGGATTTTTCTTATGGTACACATTGTGCACTTTCATCAATGGGAATGGATGGGTCAGGCTATAATATCCAATATGGTCACCAAATGGACCTTCTGGCTTATTTTCATTCGGATAAACAGTACCTGTAATTACAAAGTCAGCATCTGCCGAAATACAAAAACCTTCATCATCATAGAAATAACGGAATCTTCTATTCCCCAATGCGCCCGCGAAAATCATCTCAGAAAGTCCTTCCGGCAATGGCATTACAGCAGCTAAAGGATGTGCAGGAGGTCCCCCGACAAAAATACTCACCTTTAAAGGTCTACCCAGTGCATTTGCCTTTGTTTGATGTATCCCTATGCCACGATGCAACTGATAATGCAAACCAATTTCCTGATCCGGTAGATAATCATTACCAGAAAGCTGAATCCTGTACATTCCGAGATTAGCATGCATGATACCAGGCTTGCTGACATCTTCGGTATACACTTGCGGCATAGTCACAAAAGCACCACCATCCATGGGCCAGTTGACAATCTGCGGAAGTTTACTAATGGATGTCTTTCCATGAAGAATAGGAGCACCCGATTTCCTTTTCCAGGGTAGAGCCCCTAAAGCTGTCATTGACGAACCAATATATTGGAAAGGGTTTTTCAGCACCGCAGCAGGATTCATTTTAACGTCCACCAATTTCTTTAAGTGATCCAGCGAATCGCGAAACATAAATTTCGAACGTTCTAACGTACCAAACAAATTGGACACCGCAGGGAATGTGGTACCTTTGATATTTTCAAAATACAAGGCCGGTCCCTCAACATCAAATACCCGCATATGAATTGCAGCCATTTCGAGATAAGGATCAACCTCTTCTTTGATACGGATCAAATGCCCATGCTTTTCAAGATCCGCAACACATGCTTCTAAACTATTGTATCCCATATATTAAATCTGTTTCACCACGTCAATCCACAAATTTAACAGAATTATTGATTATACAGGATAAAAACCGGTATAAGATACGAAAACACCTATCTAAAAAACAGCTATAAAAACTATTGTTTCGATATCCCCCTGAACGGTACATCAGGTGTCTACGCAGACATAGGTTTTCAAAGGGGTAAATTCAAATGCCTGTATTTTCTGCCAAGTAGTATTATCGACATTCTTTTCATAATAAAGCACTCTTCTAAACTCATCGATATCTTCTTTATTGATATCATTCAATCTTGTTAACAGAAGTTTAGCAAAGAATTTATTCACACCGATCTCTTTTTTGGGACGTTCGGATGAGCAGTTCAGAAAATGGTAAAATAAGCCTCTAAAAGTCATTTCCTCATTGCCGCCAAGGTAGATGACCTCAGATATAAAATTATTTTCCCAGGGCATTTCCCGCAGCCAACGGTATACATCAAGCAGAGGAAGTGGCCTAAACTTTAGGGAAGCCACCCAATTCCAATAAAATATAGTTTGCCGTCGCGCAAGTTTAGCAAATATTCGGTTCAGTACACTCTCTTTTCCCACCACACTGCTTTTAATCACAATCGTATATTGTACACGTAAATTTTCAAGAAGATTGCGCACAGGCTCCAAGAAATGTTCGTCCATTAACCGCGCGACGTAAATAACACGATTATTTCCTGCCCGCTTACAAAGCTCCACGAAATTGCGCAGACCGAGCAATTCAAGCTGAAGCTGTATATCATTATCCAGCGAAGGAACTTGCGTAAAATAAATTCCAAAATTAAGATCTGAGATTTCAAAATTCTCAAAAGCTTCGCCTTTCCGCAAGAGGTCGAGTTCAAAAAGCTTAGCCGTAACCTTTTCCTTCACAATCCTATTAAATAGAGATAAATTGCGGACTAATCCCGTCACATCAAAATCGCTGGATTGCAGATAACAGGATGCCCGTCGTCCCAAATAGGTATTTAGCCCGCTGATTAAAACCTTTTTCATTCGAATGCTCTATTTTATGGCTATGAAACCATCCCGATTTTATAATTCGTTCTCACTATAGTGGACATTAAAGATGACCCTTCCCCGTTAGTAAGCTGTGTTTACTCTGATTTTAGAACAGAAAAACGTCAAATAAGTTTAATACTAATTTTTATTTTTTTCGATAAAAAAGACTCAGCCAGCCTCGTGGCGACCGTCATTGTCCTTTTTTTGTCAATTCATGAATTAATACTTTCAAGAACACAATATCCTTATATATTTGTAAATCTTCTGAAAATAGGCTGCACTAAAAAGTATTTATCTTCACCTCTATGGACAAAAGGGCTACAATGATCTGGTTTCGAAATGATTTAAGACTTCATGACAATGAGGTTTTTTATCAAGCTTCTGAGAAAAGTTCATTTATTATCCCCGTTTATTGTTTTGACCCGCGATATTTCGACCGAAATCAGTTTGGCAACTTGAACACTGGTGTTCTGCGAGCGGCCTTTGTTATCGAAGCCGTCACGGCTTTAAAAGAAAAATTAAAAAGCCATGGTAGCGACTTGTTGACTTATGTGGGAAAGCCTGAAGATATTATCCCTAGAATCGCACAAAAGTATCAAGTTCACGAAGTTTATCACCACCGCGAAGTAGCACTTCGGGAGACCTCCATTTCCGAAAAAGTAGAAAGTAGACTTTGGAGCAGCAAAATAAATCTCCGGCATTTCATCGGTCATACCCTTTATCACAAAGAAGACCTTCCATTTCCGATCAAGGATATACCCAATGGTTTTTCTGTTTTCAAGAAAAAAGTTGAGCGGGAAAGTTTAGTCCGGCAACCGATTCCATTACCGACCAACTTCCTGACGCCCCCCCATTTAGAGGACACCAAAATCCCCTCACTGAAAGACTTAGGTTATTCAGCTGAGGAGATCAAATCTGTCGACGACATTTACATTCTCGGAGGCGAAGACACGGCACTCAGTATTATGCATGCGCTATTGTCAACCTACCCAGAGACGGATCAGGATCCGCTCATCCTCGGTCCTTTTATTGCCTCAGGCGCCTTATCCCCTATCCTTTTATATCAAAATATCAAAAAATTGGGTGAAGGCAGAAAGGACAAACGCTTTGAGAAGATTATTGACATCCTTCTTTGGCGTGATTATTTTAGGTTTATGCTAAAAAAATATCCGAATATATTTTTTAAATCACAGGGCTTTACAACTAGTGCACCGCAAGGTTTTCCATCCACAGACGGCGATGACGAACGATTTGATAAATGGAAATCTGGCCGTACAGAGCATGATTTTGTAAACAGTGTGATGATTCAATTGCAGAAGACGGGCTACATTCCCTATCAGGCACGCTTTATTGCCGCCAGTTATTTGGTGCATGAGTACGGTGTCAATTGGCTTCGTGGAGCTTCCTGGTATGAGGAGCACCTGCTGGACTATTCTCCTGCCACCGTATATGGACAATGGTCTCATGTCGCTGGCGTGGGGACGAGTGAAAAAGATAATAAGGCATTGGATTGGCAAAAATTGATCAAAATTCATTTCCCGAATGGACTTCCAAAACTGGATGAAATAATGGTTAAATAAATCTTCTTCGGAAATAAATAATTCCGAGGGAAAAGGTCTTTTTAGCACGCCGGAATCCCCTTTAAAATCATGCTAAAAATGTTAAGAATTGGATAGATTTATTGATTAAATTATTCAATTTCAGTATTAGAAACTCTTTTTTTATTCATAACTTTGACAAATTTCATAGTTTTAATTGTAAATGGACAATCTGACATATTTGAGTAATGCTGATTCGGCTTATGTCGATGGCTTATATCAATCGTACAAGCAAGATCCCCAATCGGTAGATTTCGGATGGCAAAAATTCTTTGAAGGTTTTGATTTCGGTCAAAATGCTGGTGGAACAACAAGTTCAGTAGGTGAAGCTACTCCTGAGCACGTTTTGAAAGAAATCAACGTGCTGAACATGATTAACGGCTACCGCGATCGTGGCCACCTATTCACACACACAAATCCTGTGCGTGAGCGACGTAAATACTATCCTGGCAAGGAATTGGAGACGTTTGGTCTTGCTGAAGCAGACATGAGTACCGTTTTCAATGCCGGTGTTGAAGTAGGCTTAGGTCCAGCAACATTAAAAGACATCCGTCAATTGGTAGAGGATACTTACTGCCGTTCCATTGGTGCAGAATTCAAATATATCCGTAACCCAGAGAAAATTAAATGGTTACAGGACCGTATGGAAGCGGATCGTAACATGCCTAAATTCTCTTTAGATACCAAAAAGAGAATCTTAAACAAATTAAACCATGCTGTTGTATTCGAAAACTTTTTGGGTACTAAGTTTTTAGGTCAAAAACGTTTTTCGCTTGAAGGTGCCGAAAGTTTAATCCCTGCGCTAGATTCTGTTATCGAAAAAGGAGCAGAAATCGGTATTCAGGAATTTGTTATCGGTATGGCTCACCGTGGCCGTCTCAATGTATTGACCAATATTATGGGTAAATCTTACAAGTCAGTATTTTCTGAATTTGAAGGTAAGACTTATGCCGACGATCCCGAAGTAAACTTTGGTGGTGACGTAAAATACCACTTGGGTTTCTCTTCTGAAGTCAAAACCAACGATGGCAAATCTGTCCACCTAAGTTTGGCTCCTAACCCTTCACATCTGGAAACGGTAGATCCAATCGTAGAAGGTATGGTTCGTTCGAAAATCGATTTTAAATACGAAGGAGATTCTTCTAAAATCGCACCGATCATCATCCATGGTGATGCGGCAATTGCTGGCCAGGGTGTCGTGTATGAAGTAACCCAGATGTCGAAACTAGATGGTTACAAAACTGGTGGTACTGTACATATTGTCATCAACAACCAGATCGGATTTACAACAAACTATAAGGATGCCCGTTCGGGTACATATTGTACCGACGTCGCAAAAATCACTTCTTCACCTGTATTCCATGTCAACGGTGATGATGCTGAAGCAGTAGTATACGCCATCAATTTAGCTGTAGAATACCGTCAGAAATACAAAACTGACGTCTTTATCGATCTATTATGTTATAGAAGATTTGGACATAATGAGGCCGATGAACCAAAATTCACGCAGCCATTGTTGTACAAACTTATCGATAAGCATCCCAACCCGAAAGAAGTTTATGCTAAAAAATTAATTACCGAAGGAAGTATTGACGAAGCATATTCCAAAACTATCGAGAAGGAATTTAAAGCTGCACTACAGACTAAATTTGAGGAATCTAAAACAGTTGAGGTATTGACTGAAGAGATTCCGATGTTTAAAGGGGCATGGGAAGGATTGCGTCCTGCTAAAAAAGGTGAAGTATTAACAACCTCCGATAAAACCAAAGTTGCAAAGGATCTATTTTTGAAATTAGCAAAAGAAATTACAACCTTACCTGCTGACAAAAAATTCTTCCGTAAGATTACGCGTTTATTTGAAGACCGTGCCAAAATGATCGATACGGATTCATACGATTGGGCAATGGGTGAATTGATGGCTTACGCGACATTATTGGATCAAGGTAACCGTGTGCGTATTTCGGGGCAAGATGTGCAACGTGGTACCTTCTCACACCGTCATGCCGTATTAACGCTTGAAGATTCAGAAGAAAAATATGTTCCTTTAGCTCATGTGAAAGGCGGCGATAAATTCTCCATCTATAACTCCTTACTTTCCGAGTATGCTGTTTTGGGTTTTGAATATGGCTATGCATCCTCTAATCCCAATTCATTGACCATTTGGGAAGCGCAATTCGGAGATTTTTATAATGGTGCTCAAATTATTGTGGATCAATATCTATCTAGTGCAGAGACGAAATGGAAACGCTCCAACGGATTGGTTATGATGCTTCCTCACGGTATGGAAGGTCAGGGTCCTGAGCACTCTTCAGCACGTATCGAAAGATTCTTGGAGCTGTGTGCAGATGAAAATATGATCTTAGCCAACTGTACTTTACCTGCAAACTACTTCCATTTGTTGCGTCGTCAACTGGTACGCGAGTTCCGCAAACCGTTGATTGTATTTACACCAAAATCATTGTTGCGTCATCCAAAAGTGGTGTCGCCTTTAAAAGACTTTACAGAAGGTGTTTTCCAAGAGGTAATCGACGATGTTAATGTTTCAGCAAAAGATGTTAAACGCGTATTGTTCTGTTCGGGTAAAGTGTACTACGACTTATTAGAAAAACAAGAGGCGGATAAGCGCAAAGATGTTGCTATCGTTCGTGTCGAGCAATTGTTTCCGATCCCTACAGATCAATTGAAAGCAATCCGCAAAAAATACACAAAAGCAAAAGAGTTTGTCTGGGTTCAGGAAGAAAACGAAAACATGGGGGCTTGGTCTTATTATTGCCGTAAACTCATGGGTACTGAGATTGCATTTACAGGTTTTGTTGCCCGCAAAGAAAGTGGAAGTACAGCAACAGGTTATATGAAGCAACACGTTGCTCAACAGGCAGCAATCTTAAATAAATCATTCGAATAAAAACAATTTAAAATCAATTGCGTCCTAGCTATAGGACGCAATTGTCAATAAAGAACATTATATATGAGCTTAGAAATTAAAGTACCAACCGTAGGTGAATCAATCACGGAGGTAACCTTATCACAATGGTTGAAACAAGATGGCGATTATGTGGAGATGGATGAAAACATCGCCGAACTGGAATCAGACAAAGCAACGTTTGAATTACCAGCTGAAAAAGCAGGTATCTTAAGAATCATTGCACAAGAAGGTGATACTTTAGAAATCGGTGCTGTTGTTTGTACAATTGAAGAGGGTGCTGCCCCTACTGGCGATTCAGCTCCAGCTGCTGCACCTGCTAAGGAGGCATCATCAACTGCTGCTCCAGCGGCTGCCGCGAAAGAGGAAGATCCAGATAGCTATGCTGCTGGTACAGCTTCTCCTGCTGCTGCAAAAATCTTAAGAGAAAAAGGAATTGATCCTTCTACAATAAAAGGAACAGGGAAAGAAGGTCGCATCACAAAAGAAGATGCCGAAAAAGCTCAACCCGTTGCTAAAGCTGCAGCACCAGCAGCAAAACCTGCTGCGGCTCCAGCTGCGACAGTTGCTCCCGTGGCGGGTTCTAGAAACGAACGTCGTGAGAAATTATCTTCCTTACGAAAAACGATCGCAAAACGCTTAGTTGCCGTTAAAAACGAAACAGCGATGTTGACAACATTCAATGAAGTCAATATGCAGCCGATCATGGATTTACGTGCCAAATATAAAGATACTTTTAAAGAGAAATTTGGTATCGGTCTAGGTTTTATGTCATTCTTTACAAAAGCAGTAACAACTGCGTTAGCTGAATGGCCTGCTGTCAATGCACGTATTGAAGATAACGAAATTGTATATTCTGATTTCGCAGATGTTTCAATCGCGGTTTCTGCACCTAAAGGATTGGTAGTTCCAGTTATCCGTAACGCTGATGCCATGTCATTGGAGCAGATCGAAAAAGCAATTGCCGCATTGGCAGGTAAAGCACGTGACAACAAATTAACGATCGACGAAATGACTGGTGGTACATTTACAATTACCAATGGTGGTGTATTCGGATCAATGATGTCTACGCCAATCATCAACGCGCCACAATCGGCAATCTTGGGTATGCACAACATCATCCAACGTCCTATTGCTGAAAATGGTCAGGTGGTGATCCGTCCAATGATGTATATCGCGCTTTCTTATGACCACCGCATCATTGATGGTCGTGAATCAGTTAGCTTCTTGGTACGTGTAAAACAATTATTAGAAGATCCAGCTCGTTTATTGTTGGGTGTTTAAACCGCAATAAAGTTTGGAAATATAAAAAAGACCTATGCCTTTGTGGTATAGGTCTTTTTTTTCTGAAAGTGTCTGATCTTATTGACCAGAAAGAACCTTCAAAAAAGAAACGGTCTACTTAACGAATATAAATCAGAGATAGCCGAATATAAACCGCCTTTTTAATTTCTCCCTTTTAATTTTTACTTTCATCTTGTTAAAGATCAAGCATATCTCTATATACAGCCGGCTTGATAACATAAAAGCTCCTATACAAACGCGAAATTGATTATTAAGCAGACCTTATCAAACAAAATGAAAATTTTAATAACAGCTGCATATCTATTACTCACTGTAACGACACTGTTTGCCAACATGGCAAACCCAAGAAGTCCGCACAGCATAACAGGACAGCTCGTCCCTGCCGGCAAGGTAAAAGTCACCCATGAGCGTATCGACATCCGCCTTTTATTGGACAGCACTGATGATCATTCGGACTATCGTAGTCACTTCAGCATTGTATATAATATCCATGCTGAAGAAGAGATCGAATTACCGCTCGTATTTCTCGCGCTAAATATGGATGGATTGGACCGGGTCATTGTCAATCAGAAAGAAATTAAAGCAAAGAGGATGGATCAGCCCGATTCGAAGTTCCCTTTTTTACGTTTAAAGGATGGCTATTATGAAATCAGCTACGACAGCGATGAATGGAAGCGCATCTCGCTGAATGATGCATTTTATTTTACCGCTAAGCTACACAAAGGCGAAAACAATATTCAGGTTCAATACAGCGCTTATATGGGCTATGACCGGCGCGATATCCGAACCAGATACGAAATTGACTACCTCTTATTTCCTTCCAGATACTGGTCTTCCTTTGGCCCAATTGACCTGTATCTCCACCTAAACGGTGACATGGAAGTCCTTGCACAGGATTTGGGAACCTCCAAATTAAAAACGGATTCAATCATGCACTGGGACATTGATCAGGTAGAAAAGAAAGAGAGTTTCCATATAGAAGTCGGCTTGAAGACCTCCCCGTTAGCAAAAGCAATTCTTTGGGTACACCCGGAACTGCTTGCGCTGATCGGATCGCTATTTTTGTTATACCTACATATCCGATGTATTTATCTAAAATACAAAGGTGGCAAATACCGCTATGCACTGCTTATTGGAAACCTAATTATTCCAAGCTCCTTCTATTTCTTCTGCTGGTTTTGGTCCAGTCTGGCCAACTATCTGATCAACGGTTCATTTGAGGAGAAATCCCGGGGCTTTATACTGCTAGTCATCTTCACCTTACCCTTGATCTACATCATTTACGACCTGGTTCTATTGATTATAGACAGAAGCATCCGATCAAGGTTTTCCACCTAGAAAACCGACAGCCTACTTTTTGTAGGTTAGCTTATTTTCAATCATGCGGTTGTTATACTGTTGAATAAATGCTTTCATTTTGGTCTCCATCGTATCCAGTACGGCGGGATGCTGTTTCAGTAGATCCTGTTTCATCAAGCGGTCCTTCTTTAAGTCATAAAATGATGTCACTTTCAGTCCATCATAGGACATCATATAATCTTTATAATAAAGGTTATAGCTCCCTGCATTGTTATTGAGCACAAAATTGTCCTTACCCGGTTTGAAGGCATCCGAACCAAAGGCAAAATAAGGTTCATCATAATGCAAATAATTTAAAATCGTCGGCATAATATCTATTTGCTGTACCAGTTTATCCGCTTTGCCAACTAGGTTATCGCCTGGTGCATAAAATATAATAGGAATTTGGAAGCCCCCTGCTGCCGTTTGATATTCTGGCAGGTAGCTTACAGTAGCATGGTCTGCACAAATCACGAAGACGGTGTTCTTGTACCAGGGCATTTTAGATGCTGTCGCAAAAAATTCGCGCAGCGCATTATCGGTATATCCGATGGGCTCTTGTACTGGCAAAGGTCCTTTTGGAAATTTCCCCTGATATTTTTCGGGTACTTTAAACGGATGATGCGAGGATAATGAGAAGAAACTGGCGAAAAATGGCTGATGAAAAGTATTGATCTTGTTTGCGACAAATTGCAAAAAAGGTTCATCCCAGATTCCCCATATGCCATCAAAGTCCGCATCATTGTTATATTCATTCTTACCAAAATAATGCTGAATGCCTGCCAATTTCATATAAGCCGAAAAGCCCATACTGCCATTAGGTGCCCCGTGGAAAAAGGCCGTCTCATACCCTTTCTTACCCAACAGCTTTGCTAAGCTCGTGGTTTCATTTCCCGAGTATATGGAAAGTACAAAAGGTTCACCTATCGAAGGAATTCCGGTAATCACGGATGGTAGTGCATCAATTGACTTACGCCCATTGGCATACGTATCTGTAAAAGTGTAAGCATGGCGGATCAATGAATCCAAAAAAGGCGTATAACCTTTGTATTTTCCACCTTGGATATCTTTATTCAATTCGCCAAAATGTTCTTTTGCAAAACTCTCCAAAATCAGAACGACGACATTTTTCTTTGCAAAAGGCTGGTCTGCTTTTGGTATATGAATGGGATTGTATAACTGCTCAAGCTCTTGGTCAGAATAATAATGAACAGGTTTCAGATTTACAGCTTTTAATGTTTTCAATATACTGAATGGTGTGTTCAGTACAATATTCATTTCTTCTGGTGTTTCTACATAATCTCCGGCATTGCTTAACGTAATGGGACGCGTGCTATGGGCCCAGCCCCCACGTACCCCACCAATGAAAAGAAAGGCGGTCAATAGAAACAAAGGTACTTGGATCAAAAATGACTTCCAGTTATATTTCGTGATCTTTTCCAGCTGAATAAGCTGATAGGATCTCATCAGGCCATACACGATAAGAGCCAATAGTACGATAAGATACCAATAGTCCAAACAAAAATCAAAGGCCAGTTTCATCAAGTTTGATTCATTTGAAAATTGATCGATTACTGTACCTGTAGTTCTTTTGAGTGTAAAGGGATAATAGGCAAAATCAATCAGGTTCAAGGCTATTCCTATTGAATTGACCACAACGAAGATCCATTTCGCGACTTGCTGATAGACCCGGTTATCCTTAAACGGTCCCGGAACAGTCATCATCACAATATAAAGAATATTTAAATACAGCAGGGCTACAATGTCGAAACGCACACCACCGGCAAACATCACCAGGAGCTTACCCGCATCGACGTGCGGAAATAAGGAGGCATTGATGCCATAAAACCCCAATCTTAACAACGCATAAATGACCAAAAGAAAGATAAAACGAATTGCGACAGCAAAATACGGTGCAAGTACTCCTTTTAATTTCATAGTCCTAATATTTTAAAAATTCACGATATACCTCTTGATAATACGCTTTACCGATATTCAACAAACTATCTGTTTTGCTCACTGGATATTCCTTGTTCGATCTATAGTTGATTATCCTTCCCACATTATCAAATGAAACAGCTTGTTCTGGAGTAATCACTCCAAAGGCATCTTTGGAATTATAAAAGGCAATTTGAGGTGTCGTTGGATTAAACAAATCCCGGCTCCAGTGGTAACGTTCGGTTGGAAGTTTCAATTGGGTCAATAACGTTGCTGCCAAATCTGTCTGATTGCCAATTCTGCTGAAAATTTTCCCCCGAAACTCGGGCTTGATAACATCTCCGAAAAAAATCAATGGAATATGAAAGCGATTAGGATGGAATAGCTCCCATTTTTCTGAAGGAAGGCGGTGTCCATGATCAGCTACAATAACAAAAAGAGTATTCTTATACCAAGCTTCTTTTTTGGCTTTTGAGATAAAGTCATACACTACTGAATCCGTGTAATATGCTGTGCTTCTAAACTTATCTGCATTGGTAGCATTGCCAAATTTATAACCGTTTTTTAAATCGAATGGCTCGTGATTGACCAAGGTAAAGATCGTAGAAAAGAAAGGCTGTTTTTCCTTTTTGAAGTCGTTGATCATCCGATTAAAAACCACATGGTCATATACCCCCCACGAGGCACGTTCAGCATCCAAGCCAAAATTAGCATTGTCCACAACCTTAGCTATCCCATGTGTCAGCATATACGATTTAAAATTGTAAAACTCACTTTGTCCACCGTGGTAAAAGGATGTTTCGTAACCTGCATGATCAAGCTCTTGCCCAATTGCAGGCATATTTTCATGTTTATCAATATATTTAATAATACTTTCCGGGCCTTGCGCCGGAAAGCCACTCAATATCGCAACCATTCCTTTGTCAGATCGATCAGCAGCAGAATAAATATGGTCAAACAAAATCCCCCCTTTGATCAACTCTTCCATGTGTGGAGTAATTCCCTTCTCCCCCCCGAGGGACTGGATGAGGTCTCCGACAAAACTTTCTAACATAATAAAAACCACATTCGGACGAGTCGTTGAAAGCACCTGAACCGCCGAATCGGGCTGATGCTGAAAGGCGGGCCGTAGTTTGTCTGCGATCTCTTTCTGATCGCTATAGTAACTATATGGGTTTTTCAGTTTGGTATTTTTAGCAAAGAAATCGCGTAAAAAAGCCCATTGCGTATTGACTGCCGCATGATTATAAAATGTATCTTCCGAATAATAAGCTTTACTGGGGTTTAATGTTGCCCGCCCATAACCGCCGCGAATAAACGTGAAAAGGACAAACATTCCGACGAGCAGTTTAAAGATATTACCAACCGGAGATTTGATATTGAAAAAGAATACCTTTTTAAACATCCAGCGGTATAAAAAATAGCCACACAATATGCCGATCACCATGCCGACGATTGGAAGAAATACCGGCGTGGCTTCTGCCGAAGCTACTGCTCCTGAAGGTGAGGCCAAAAAAGAATCAATCGCACGCTTGGAAATCTTGTCGCCCCATTCCCGGTAGATATTGACATTGATAAAGCTTGTCACAAAAAATAAAACCAGCACAATAATGGTATAGACATCCAAGATCCGCCTTTTGGGTTTGAGCTTTGGAAAAAAACTTAATATACAATACACAAGGAAGGGTAGTGCACATATGTAAGAAACAGCAGAGAAATCCAGATTGAGGCCATGATAGTAAATTCTGAAAACCTCTGTAATATTGGAAAAACCAATTTTCTCAAAAAAAGCAGTAACAAAAATCAATCTATCTATAAAACAGATAATTAACCAGAATAGAAAATACTGTGTTAAAGCTCTCAACTCTTTAGCAAATCGTTGCATTCTTTCGCGTAAAAATAAAACAGGCAAATTTACATTAATTTACATGAAATACAGGCTAATTACTTAGTAATATGAATAAAAGATTAAAAAATTATAAAGTACCCCTGAGGTAGTATACCGCGTAAATAGCAAACTCTTCTGCTAAAGCAGGATGGTGTTTGAATGAATTGCCGATACGTGATGGATAGCATCTTTTTGTTTGAGCACAAGATCAGCTGATAACTAAGGAAAATAACATAGAAATACTTACTTTTGTGTTCCTTAAAAGTTTGAATAGAAAATTTAAAATGAGCATAGCGAAAACTTATAATCCAAAAGAAGCTGAAGAAAAGTGGTACAGCTATTGGAAAGCGAACGGATTTTTCCGTTCCACCCCTGACGAACGTGAACCTTACACGATTGTGATGCCTCCTCCAAACGTCACTGGAGTGTTGCACATGGGGCATATGCTAAATAATACCATTCAAGATGTTTTGATTCGCCGAGCACGTATGCAGGGGAAAAACGCCTGTTGGGTACCGGGGACCGATCACGCCTCCATTGCTACTGAAGCCAAGGTCGTCGCTATGTTGAAAGAACAAGGAATTGACAAACGATCGTTATCCCGCGAAGATTTCTTAAAGCATGCTTGGGAATGGAAAGAAAAATATGGTGGTATTATTCTGAAACAATTGGAAAAACTTGGTGCTTCCTGTGACTGGGATCGCACGCGTTTTACGATGGACCCAGAGTTGTATCAATCTGTTATCCGCGTATTTGTAGATCTGTATAACAAAGGATTGATTTATCGGGGTTACCGCATGGTCAATTGGGATCCAGAAGCAAAAACAAATATTTCCGACGAAGAAGTTATTTATAAAGAGAAAAATGGTAAATTATATCACCTGAAATATCAGGTTGATGGTACTGATCAATATATTGTTGTTGCAACGACCCGTCCCGAAACAATTTTTGGTGATACAGCGGTCTGTATCAATCCCAACGACGAACGCTACACCTGGTTAAAAGGAAAGCAAGTCATTGTACCGATCGTAGGCAGAAAAGTGAACATCATTGAGGATGAATATGTAGATTTGGAGTTCGGTACCGGATGTCTAAAAGTTACACCAGCACACGATGTAAACGACTATGCGCTCGGCAAAAAACACCATCTGGAGTTTCTGGATATCTTCACTGACGAAGCAAAGCTGAACGACAACGGCTTACACTATGCTGGTATGGATCGTTTTAAAGTCCGGAAGGAAATTGAGAAAGAGCTTGAGGAAAAGGGGTTATTGGAAAAAGTTGAGAATTATACCAATAATGTGGGGACTTCAGAGCGAACCGGTGCGGTGATCGAGCCCAAAATCTCCAATCAGTGGTTCCTTAAAATGGAAGACCTTGCGAAACCGGCTTTGGATAATGTCATGGATGATACCATCAAATTTCATCCGACAAAATTCAAAAATATTTACCGCAATTGGATGGAGAATGTGACCGACTGGAATATCTCAAGACAATTGTGGTGGGGCCATCAAATACCGGCATATTTCTATGGCGATGGCAACGAAGACTTTGTGGTTGCACAAACAGTTGAAGAAGCACTGGTATTAGCGCAAGAAAAGTCGGGCAATGCAAATCTTCAAGCAGAAGATCTCCGTCAAGACGAAGATGTCCTTGACACGTGGTTCTCAGCGTGGTTATGGCCAATTTCAGTCTTCAATGGTATCAATGAACCAGAAAATCCAGAAATAAATTATTATTACCCAACCCAAGATTTGGTCACTGCCCCCGATATCATCTTTTTCTGGGTAGCACGTATGATCGTTTCAGGATATGAATTCCGCGGACAATTGCCTTTTGAAAATGTTTATTTTACTGGGATTGTACGGGACAAACTCGGCCGCAAAATGTCCAAATCGCTGGGCAACTCACCTGACCCGATTGATTTGATGAACGAATACGGTGCCGATGCGACGAGAATGGGGATGTTATTAACTGCTCCAGCGGGTAATGACCTACCTTTCGATGTTGAACTCTGTGTACAGGGACGGAATTTTGCCAATAAAATCTGGAATGCTTTCCGCTTGGTTAAAGGCTGGGAAATCACCGCCGCACCAGCTTCGGCGTCCGATAAAATTGCGGCTGCCTGGTTTGAGGCAAGATTAAATCAGTCTTTGGTCGATATCGAGGAAAACTTTAAGCATTATCGTTTATCAGATGCGCTGATGACAACCTATAAATTAGTATGGGATGACTTTTGCGCCTGGTATCTTGAATTAGTAAAACCGGCTTACGGCTCACCGATTTCTGGCGAAACCTTAGACACGGTAAAATCATTTTTTCAACGTATACTTACGCTGGTGCACCCTTTCATGCCTTTCCTGACGGAAGAATTATGGCACGACGAATTGTTCGGAATAAAAGAGGAGAAAGATTGCATTATCGTCGCTCCCTATCCGACGGCAGATGCCTTTGACGAGCAGCTTATTAAAGATTTCGCTGTCGCACAACAGATCATTTCTGAGATTCGTAATATCCGTAATTCTAAAGGTATCTCCCCTAAAATTGCGTTGCCATTAGCGATCAATCAGCAATCTGAGATCAACTTGAAACAATACATTGCTATCATCACTAAGATTGCCAATTTGGAGGACGTGACTTTTGTCTCTGAGAAAATTGCAGGTGCTGCCAGTTTCCTTGCCGGCAAAGATGAATGTTATGTGACTTTGGAAAACAATGTTGATGCGGATGCCGAGCGTGAACGCATTGAGAAAGAATTGGAATACTTAAAGGGTTTCCTAATTTCGGTAGACAAGAAGCTTTCCAATGAGCGATTTGTACAAAATGCAAAACCTGAAATTGTCGAAAACGAGAAAAGCAAAAAAGCTGACGCAGAAGCTAAGATTAAAATACTGCAAGAAAGTTTAATAACATTAGGTTAACACCTAAACGATACAGCTGATCAGGTCCCGTGTAATGCACGGGACTTTTTTTTGCATACCGCCCAATTGAAACATCCACATTCTTCTTGAATTCTCCGTTAGATTATACTTTTTTAAGGTGTTACCGCCTAAAGCGAAGCTCCATTAATACGAATACAAATTAATACCAAATTCGCCTTTTCTTCGGCGCTTGTTCGGTGCTTGTTCGGTGCTTGTTCGGTGCTTGTTCGGTACTCGTACGGTGCTTCTTCGGTTGTAACCGAAGAAATACCGTACAAGTACCGAAGTATATACGACAAATGATCGTGTGAATACTGGAGGAGGTATCCAGGGTTTACTAAGGATATGCACCCGTCAATTCCCCTTTTAGTATCGGAAATTTCATTTCAAGGATTTTCTAAAAAGCGCTTAATGAATAAGGTATGGTTGTTTCGCGAGAGAGTCTGGTGTAGTTTAAAATTGACTTCGAATGGAACAATACCGGAAAGTTTATCCTAATTCTGTAAAAAATGAATAACTTTATAATAGCGAACTTAAATTATACGATTATGGGATTTAAAGAAACATTTCAGATTAACGGTGAAAACCTTTTGCAGAAAATCAAAGAAATTATTGCTGAGGGCAACGTGAACAAAATTAGCATTTCTGACAAACATGGAAAGGAAATCATGAGCTTTCCAGTGACTGTTGGGGCCATAGGCTTGATCTTAGCGCCTGTTTTTGCAGCGATTGGAGCAGTGGCAGCATTACTTACAGAGTGTACCATTACTGTGGAACGCAATAGTCAAAAGGAAGACAATGACAACGAAGACAACAGTACGGATCCACCAACCACAATAACAGTAAACTAATCAACTCAGATTGCCTGCTATGAAAATCTTAAAAAATATACTTTGTATTCTATTTGCCTTGCTATTCATTAACGCGGGTCTGGATAAACTTTTTCATTATATGCCAGCTCCACCAATGGATATGGACATGAAAAAGGTATTTGAAGCTTTTAACGCTATAAAATGGCTAATGCCACTGGTTGGAATTATCGAGCTCATTGGCGGTTTACTATTTATTTTTCCAAAGACAAGAACGTTGGGTGCATTGGTCATCTTCCCGATCCTCATTGGTATTTTTACCCATAACATGATTTTTTATAGTCAGCAGGGATTAATTATTTGGGCTGTACTCTTCATTATCTGGCTATGGGTAGTTTTTGAAAACTGGGGAAGATATAAAAAATTGCTTGAATAATTGCTTTAATGTTAGACAAACGAGCTCGTTCAGCATAGCGCATGTATTCCTATTAAATACCTATTTTTTGACAAATTGATAGGTATTTAATGTTTTTATTAACATAAAATTAAAAAACAAAAAACTTTATATGACTATACAGGTTTGGTCAATTATTTGATGTAACTTTTTCCCGTTTTAATTTTTATTAATAGATACTTAAATCAAATTACACGTTGAACAGATTTACCCGAGTTGCTTTCAAAACAATTTTGTGGATTATTGGAGTAATAATTGCACTTGCTATTCTAATTGTATTTTTAATTCGAATACCATCGGTTCAGAATTATATTGCCGGAAAAGTAACTCAATATGTTGAAGGCAAGATTGGTACGCCCGTTAAAATCGGCTACATCAATATCGATTTTCCTAAGAAACTAGTTTTACAGGACATCTATTTAGCGGACCAAAGCAAGGACACATTGGTTGCTGGAAAATCGATAGCTGTGGATATCAATATGCTGAAACTGCTAAAAAATACGGTTGAAATCCAAAGTATAGAAGCAGAAGGTATCACCGCGAAAATTCGCCGTACATTACCTGACAGTTCGTTCAACTTTGATTATATTGTCAAAGCATTTGCATCGCAAAAAGAAAGCACTCCAACTGCCGACAGCAGTTCAGCACTCCTATTCAACCTCGATAAAGTAAAATTTGATAAATTTCATATTGTCTATGCCGATGATGTAATTGGGACCAGCGCTGACGTATATCTCAACAGCCTAAATACCAACATTAAGAAGTTTGATCTAACAAAAAATATGGCTTTCAATCTTCCAAAAGTGAAGATCGATGGTCTGAGTGCTACCATCAAACAATGGCGGCCGATGGTTGACGGCTCAGCGCCTTCTGTTGAGGACTTTGGCATTACGGATGAAACGGCTCAAACAACCACATTGCTTCCCGATGTTGGCATACAGATCGCGGACTTGACCAATATCTTAGTGCGTTATGAAGATCAGTCCAGCCTCTTGAACACCAAGTTTTATGTCAAAAATCTTCACGCAGACATTAACAAGATCGACCTCAACAAAGAAGTTGTGGATATTCAAACAATCAGCCTCGACGGTTCGGACAACAGTGTGCTCTTTGGAAAGGTCCTAAAAAAAGCAAACAGCATAGCTAAACCTACAGTAGATACGACCAAAGTAAACTGGATTGTATCGGCTAAAGATATTCAGATCAATAATACAAGTTTAGCTTACCGCGATGACAATCAGGCGCGGATGAAGGGTTTTGATTATTTTAACATTAAGATCCCGGGTATGAAAACCAGCTTAAGTGATCTTTACTACAGTGCCGATTCAATCAGTGGATCTTTGAACGAACTGGTAGCCTCTGATCGTTCGGGTTTTGTGATCAAACAATTAAAGGGAGATTTTAAGTATACAAATACTGGTGCTGAAATCAAAAATCTGTATGCGGAAACTCCACGTACGCTCCTACGTGATTACGTAAAAGTCACCTATCCATCATTGGATATTGTTGCAAAAAAACCGGAACTCCTCTACGTCAATGCAAACATCAAAAAGAGTCAAGTCGATATGCGCGACATTTACTATTTTGCCCCTTTTTTGGATACTATGCAGGTGATGAAACCCTTGATGGACAAAAAATTTGCTATCGATGGACGTGTTGTGGGTAAGGTAAATGATCTGAATATTCCAGCAATTGATTTCCAAACCCTGTCCAATACACGTGTCATAGCGAGCCTACGTTTAAGGGGGCTCCCCGAAGTGGATAAAATGTCACTGGATCTTAATTTAAAGAAATTGACGACAGGCCGTTCGGATATCGAAAAACTAATTTCTAAAAATATACTTCCGAGCGGTATTGAGCTACCGAATACGATTGGCCTTACGGGAACATTTAAAGGCGGTATGAAAGCCTTTAACACCAATCTTTCGCTGGTTACAGAAAAGGGAACGGCCAAGTTTAATGGTAAGGTGGGCATGATCGGCCGCGATACAACCTATGATGCCTTTGTCAGTATTCGTGATTTCGACATTGGTAAGATCATGAAAATGGACAGTACCCTCGGCATTCTTTCTTTTGAAGGAAAGATTAAAGGCCATGGTACTGACCCCAAGAAGCTTGTAGCCAACTTCGATGGTAAAGTAAACCGAATGGACGCCATGGGTTACCGGTATCAGAATATCGACATGAACCTGACCGCCGACAAGGGAGATATCAAAGCGGCTGTGGTCAGTCCTGATCCAAATATTCAATTGACGTTAAATGCAACAGCGAATATGAAGTCCAAATATCCACAGGTGGATTTCGAGCTTCAGGTAGATACCATCAATCTTAAGAATTTAAAGTTAATGGATGACGAGTTCAAATACCAGGGTAAACTCGTTGGAAAGTTTAGTTCAGCGGATCCAAATTTTTTAAACGGTGAAGCACATATTACCAATTCCTCGATCTTTTACAGTGGTGCATATTATTCTTTAGACAGCATTTCGCTTATAGCAAAAGCCGATACCAGCCGTAATTTATTGCTTCTAAAATCAAACTTTTTAAATGCTCATCTAGTTGGTAAATATAAAATTCTGGAATTGCAGAATGCCATACAGGACATTCTGCAGGTATACTACCAACCCGGTAAAGCTGTTGAAGTACCAAAATATGATCCACAGAATATAGAGTTTTCGGCTCAGTTGACCAGAACGAAGTTTATAAGGGATTTTTTACCGGAACTAACAGCCATGTCGGACATCACCTTGGACGGTATGTTTAACAGTAAATCTAAAACGATTCTCGCCAAGTTGGATGCTCCCAAAATAATATATAATGGTACAGAAATCAATAACGTCACTTTAGACATCAATACGCTGGATAGCACACTGTATTACTCCGCATTGATCAATAAGATCAAGATAAGTAATATTGAACTTGTCAATACGGTATTCAGTGGCAAAGTCATTCAAAACAACTTAGACTTTGGATTATGGATAAAAGACAAGAAAGAGAAAGAGCAGTATCATCTGGGTGCAAATATGCGTGTTGATAATGGGGCCTTTGTTTTCAGTTTACTGCAGGATGGCCTTATGCTGAATTACGACAAATGGACAATAAATCCAAACAATGTGCTCAAATTTGGACGTACAGGGATTCAGGCCAATGAATTTATCTTAAGCAATAAGGGACAGGAGCTCAGTATATCTTCACAAGATAGTGTACTCAATTCACCGATAAACATTGCATTCAAGAATTTCCGGATTGAGACATTAAGTAAAATGCTCGAAAGCGAAACCGTAGATCTCGGGGGTGGAATTAATGGTCAGGCGACCATATCGCGCCTGGAGAGCAGCCCTGTATTTGTATCGGATCTTGTTATCAATAAATTTTATATTGGACAGGATACCGTTGGGAATGTCAATATTAAGGTTAATAATGAGAAAGAAAACACGTACAATGCCAATATTAGTATTAGTGAGAATGGCAACAATGTTGTCTTAAATGGTGATTTTGTGAATCCCCCCCAGGGAGAAGCAAGCTTAGATTTTACCTTAGATATTGCGCCGCTTTCGATGCAGACCGTGCAAGCATTTAGCCTCGGATATCTTAAAGATTCGAAAGGAAATCTTGAAGGCCAATTGAAAATAACAGGATCACCATCTAAACCGCTCATTAACGGCGATGTTAATTTTAAAGATGCACAATTTAATATTGCCATGCTGAATGCACTCTTTAAAGCAAAAAACGAAACAATTCATTTGGATGAAAGAGGCATTACTTTTCCCAAATTTGCATTAGAAGACAAAAAGGGAAATATTGCTAAGCTGACGGGATCCATAGCTACGACAACGTATACTGATTTTGATTTTAATCTCAATGTCAATACGGACAATTTTGAAGTGCTCAATTCAACACAAAGCGATAATGACATGTTCTATGGTAAAATGTATCTTACTTCGAATCTGCGCATTCGCGGAAATCTCGATAAACCTATCGTGGACGGTACAATCAAAGTGTTAGATGATACCGATTTCACCTTTGTCATGCCAAACGATGATCCAGGAATGGCCGATCGTAAAGGGGTTGTTGAATTTGTTGATAAGAGGGATACAACAAGAGCAAATGTTTTTGCCAAATTAGATTCCATGACTGTCACCCGTTTAACGGGGATCGATGTGGACCTCAACCTTCAAACAGATAAGGATGCTAAATTTAAGATCCTGCTGGATGCCGGTTCGCAGGATGCCCTGAACATCCAGGGAGAAGCCGAGCTGAACGCAGGTATCGATGCCAGTAGCAAAATAACTTTGTCTGGGACGTTTACCGTTGACAAGGGAAGCTATTCATTTAGTTTTGGCCCTGTGAAGAAAGATTTTACGTTCCGAAAAGGAAGCACCATTACCTGGAATGGCGATCCATTGGATGCCCAGCTGAATATCACGGCAGCATATACGACCAAAGCACCGACTTTAGAGCTTGTTGCAACGCAACTCGGTTCAGAAAATGCCAATTTGTATAAGCAACGTATTCCGTTCAATGTCTTACTAAAGATTACAGACAAATTGTTCCAGCCGCAACTGAATTTTGATATTGACCTGGACGAAAACAACTCGGTTGTTTCGCAAGATGTAATCAGCAAGGTGAACAATGCATTGACTACGCTACGTGAAAATCCGTCTGAACTCAACAAGCAGGTCTTTTCACTTATTGTGTTGGGGCGCTTTATGTCGACCAATCCATTTGAGAGTCTTTCGGGTGGCGGTGGTACCGAAGCTATTGTGAGAAATAGTATCAGTTCCTTCCTGAGTGGTCAATTGAACCGCTTGGCTTCCGAACTTATTACAGGAGTAGAACTTGATTTTAATCTAACTTCAGAAGAGGATTATGCTACCGGAGCAGGACAAACTCGCACGGATCTAAATATAGGTGTATCAAAAATGCTCTTAAATGATCGTTTAAAAATTACTATTGGTTCTAATTTTGAAGTGGAAGGAAACACACGGCCTGGAGAGACAGCCAATAATATTGCCGGAGATATCCAATTGGATTATCAGCTTTCACAAGACGGTCGTTATTTTGCGCGGGTATACCGTAAGAATCAATATCAAGTTACACTACAAGGCCAATATGTAGAAACAGGTATTGGATTTATCATCAATATGGATTACAACAGATTTAAGGAAATCTGGATGAGTTCAAAAAAACTCAAAGAGTACTATGATACGAATAGCAAAGGTTTCAGAAAACGGTTCGATGTGGAGCGCATGGAAACCGACTCAATCTATCGTGATAGCGTGCGCACGGTCATCCGTGACAGTTTGATGCTACATAGTCCAGCATACAGAAAACGTATGGAGGAAAGAGAACAAGAGAAACGTAAACAGCAATTGGACTCTAGCAAAAAATCACCAAAAAGCAATGGTCCAAAATCAAATTTAGATACCATCAAAACAACAGCTATAAAAAATGAAGATGAGGAAAGGAGTTATCATGCAGGTTAGATTAAAGTATAGTGTTGGAATAGTAACATTCGCTGCATTCATCGCCTCCTGTTCGTCAACCAAAAATCTGAAAGAAGGAGAAAGCTTATATGTGAAGGGGAATGTCATCGTCGAGTCGGACACCATTTCTAAGGAAAACAAGGAAAAGATATCAACCCGCCTCGAAGAGGCCCTTATGCCCAAACCGAATAAACGACTGGCGGGGGTACCTTTTAAGCTATATTTTAATAATATGGCTGGAGATTCAGCCGGGAACAACATCATAAAAAAATTCTTTAAAAAAATTGGTGAAGAGCCCGTGTTGCTGCGGGATGTTAATCGAGAATATAATGAAAATCTATTGCGCAATCGTCTGGAAAATTTTGGTTTCTTTAATGCGGAAGTGAGATCCGATACGTTAGTAGAAAACAAAAAAGCAACGATTAATTATACCGCCAAGCCCAACCTGATTTACCGCATACAGTCTGTTAAATTTGATGTTGACAGCAACAGTCAGTTGGGGAAAGATATTCGTTCGAGTTCTGATCAAAGTCTTCTCCAGGTAGGAAAGAACTACAGTTTAGATGTTATCTTAAACGAACGTGACCGCATCGATAATGATCTAAAAAATAAAGGTTATTATTATTTCAGCCCGGATTACATCTTGGTTCAGGTAGACAGTTCGAACCGGAATAACAAGGTGGATATGTATGTTACAGTTAAAAAAGAGACACCGGCGCAGGCGAAAATCCCATCCAAGATCAATAAAATTTACATTTTTCCGAACTATACAGAAACAAGCTCTGGTTATCAGCGATCCACACGGAATGCAGAATTGTACGATAGCAGCTATTATTTTATAGACCGTCAGCATCTTTACCGGAAGCCTGTTATTGCGAACCATATCTTCTTTCATCCGGGCGATATATACAACCGTAATGCCCACAATCAGACCATCAGTCATTTGGTAAACCTCAATAGCTGGAAATTTGTAAAGAACAATTTTGTCGACAGCAAAGAAGTACCCAACGCACTGGATGTCTACTATTACTTGACCCCATTACCAAAAAAGTCCCTTCGGGTGGAGCTTTTAGGAAAAATGGCTTCGGTATACAACGGTACTGAAGTGAATGTCAACTGGACTTTACGAAATGCATTTAAAGGTGCTGAGCAACTGAGCTTTAACGTATTTGGTGGATATGAAACTCAGACGGGAGGATCGGCCGACCTTAATTCGAGTTATTACCGCTACGGTATGGAGGCGACCTTGACTTTTCCTCGCATATTGTCTCCCTTTGGAAGAGTTTCGCCCTCAAGGCGCTTTATTCCGAAGACTTATATCAAAGGCCGCTATGAGTTTTTAAATCGCCGCAAAGCTTATACGCTAAATTCGATTGCGTTGGATTACGGCTATATCTGGCAAGAGTCTGAAGAGAAACAGCATGATCTCGCTTTAATGGAGATTACTTATGTTCAGCCTAAAGGTATTTCGGAAAACTACCAAAAACAAATGGATACCATCCCTGCGTTGCGACATGCCATAGACCCTCAGTTTACCATTGGTCCAAACTACAACTTTACGTTTCAAAACACCATGAAGCAACATTTGAAAAATACATTTTATTTCAAAGGCAACTTGGACCTGTCGGGAAACATACTTGGACTGATAAAAGGAGCAGATTTTAATAAAGGGAAAACGTTCAAATTGTTTGATGCTTATTTTTCACAATATATCAAGATCAGTGGCGATGGTCGACATTATTTAAAGTTATCGGAGAATTCACAACTTGCATCGCGGGTAAGTTTGGGTTTGAGTTATTCTTATGGCAACTCCCGCTCCCTTCCCTATTTAAAACAGTATTATGTGGGGGGGCCTAATAGTATCCGTGCTTTCGGTGCGCGCGCTATTGGTCCGGGAACAGTTGCCCCTGAAAAGCTAAGCAATGGACTTTTCTTTGCGGATCAAACCGGTGACATTAAATTGGAACTAAATACAGAATATAGAGCAAAATTAGCGGGGTTTGTGCATTGGGCAGCATTTATTGATGCGGGAAACGTCTGGTTGCAGCGAGAGGATGTGAACAAGCCGGGCGGCAAATTTAGTAAGGATTTTTTAAATGAATTAGCAGTTGGTGGTGGAGCGGGATTACGTTTCGACTTCACCTTCCTGATCGTCCGTACCGACATGTCCATACCATTCCGTATTCCCTATCTCCCAAAAGGAGAACGTTGGGTATTTAGCGATATTGACTTTGGAAGTTCTAAATGGCGTAAAGACAACCTGATGTTCAACTTAGCCATCGGTTATCCGTTCTAGGCGACCGATCCGGCTTATGAACTAGTAACAACAGGCTTGAATGAATTTCAAGCCTGTTGTTTTTTCGGGTCGTCTTACCTAGGTCATACACTTGGAACGATGTTATCGGGTATTCTTTGCTCAGGACGAATTCCTGGCATATTATTATGTCAAAAAACGAGTTATTCCCACGGCCGGCATTGGTTTACTGACAATAATTGATTAAATTCAAGCATTATTTTTTGATCCACATAAATGTTCAGGAAATATCCATGCAGCATTAAGAGACAAGCACTGATGAGGATAGGCTGGATATTCTATATGGCATAAAGCTGCCAAAGGCAACCTGGACTTAGTCGGATAATTAGCGCATAAATAAACAAATAAAGTACATATGAAAGTAACTATTGTTGGTGCTGGAGCTGTAGGAGCTACTACAGCGGACAATTTAATCCGTCGGAATGTCGCAGAGGAGATTGTATTATTGGATATTAAAGAAGGTTTTGCAGAAGGCAAAGCGCAAGATATGGCACAAACCGCAGCCTTATTGGGTTTTGAATCAAAAATTAAAGGGGTCACGAATGACTATCTTTCAACTGCAGGTTCTACTGTTGCTGTGATTACGTCGGGCATTCCACGTAAACCTGGAATGACACGTGAAGAATTAATTGGTACAAACGCGAATATTGTCAAGTCGGTTGTGGAGAACTTAGTGAAGCATTCTCCTGATATTATCATTGTCATCGTTTCCAATCCAATGGATACCATGACTTATTTGGCACTAAAGTCAAGTTGTTTACCAAAGAATAGGATTATAGGTATGGGTGGAACCTTGGATTCGGCCCGATTTAAATATCAATTAAGTGATAAACTGAATGCTTCGGCTGCGGATCTCAATGCGATAGTCATTGGTGGTCATGGCGATACGACGATGATTCCGCTTATTAAGCACTCCACGTGGAACAGTATTCCTGTGACGGATTTTCTTACAGCGGAAGAGCAGAATGAAATAATCCACAAAACCATGGTTGGAGGAGCTACATTAACCAGCCTAATCGGAACATCCGCATGGTATGCGCCGGGTGCGGCAACTGCTGCAGTAGTTGAAAGCATTGTCCGTGATCAAGGGAAATTATTTACTGCTTCCGTTTATTTGGAAGGTGAATTTGGCCAAGAAGATATTACGCTTGGCGTACCCGTTATCATCAATAAAAAAGGATGGGATCGGATCGTACCACTTCATCTGGATGAAGAGGACGAAGAAAAATTCCGCAAAAGTGCGGAAGCAGTCCGTAATATGAATAATGTATTAAAAGAAATAAAAGCCTTATAGGCGACAAAACAATAGGCTGTTGTACGCGAATAACAGCCTATTTCTTTCTGCCCTCTCCCCTCTCCTTCAGAATCTATTATCTTTCGTGTATTGTTTTTGCATGCAGTAAACCTGCTTCCCTACCTGAAAACGTTGAAAAGCGGGAAAGTGCAGATACACCATGCAGCATCAAGCTCAATTTTAAGCTTCCAGCGGCGGAAAGTTTCTTTTTTGATGGATTTTTTGGCTATGTTTGGAGGTATGACAACAGTACCATTTCAATTATTGGATTTACAAGGCCAAGGCACACACATTTTGGTTGATGTAGAAATTTATAGTCGTTCATTCAAGATGGTGATTGATACAGGTGCTTCTAAAACTGTATTTGATAAAACACAATTGGGCCATCTTTTAGAGGATCAATTGGAGCTTGAACCATCTGAAACACTATCAACAGGACTTGGTACCAATTCAATGGAAAGCTTTAACCTGGCAATTCCGAGCCTGAAAATTGGCGAATGGGAGATCAACAAACTACATACTGCGGTATTGGACTTAAGTTCCATTAATTATGCCTACGAACAAATGCATCTAGATCCTGTGATTGGCGTATTGGGTGGAGATATTTTTGCAGACTATGGTGCTGTCATCGATTATGCCAAGCGCACGCTAAAATTGCGCACCCGAAAACTAAAACTTAAATAAACGTTTTTGGATGTGGAATCGGAGATAACCGTAATAAACGACTGCTATCATAATACCTAGCCCGCCCATCGCATATAATGTTATTCTCAGGCCACAATAGCTGGCCAGAGAACCGATCATCAATGTGCCGATCGGGAAAATCCCCTGAAAGGCCATCACGTAATAGGAGATCGCGCGGGCACGATAAATCGGTATGGCGTGGGTCTGAATATAGGTATTGATACTTGACGTTTGCATCATCATGGCAAAAGACACCAACATGACATAAACGAGTGCCATCTGAAGCATGCTGGAATGCGCCAGAAACAACAATGCCATCCCCATCAGTGCGGCAGCTCCCATCACCTGATACCGCAAATTGGTACCAGATTTTAAACGAGCCATATTAAAGGCACCAATCATAGCTCCCAATCCGGCTGCACTTTCAAACCAGGAAAAGGTGCGTTCATCACCGTGAAACATTTCTTTGGCTATGGCCGGTAGCAACGACGTGTAGGGAATGACAATCAGGCTGGAAAAGGTCATGATGATAATCAGCGAAGAGATATGTGGTGACCGTTTGAGATAGCGAAAACCTTCGACCAAGCCTTCCCAATTGCTCCCCTTGCTAAGCTGAGCATGAGTTTCGTCGACCCGCATCATCAATAGCGTAATAATGACAGGAACAAAACTAATAAAGTTAAGTGCAAAGCAGGCGAGTTCGCCGTAAGTACTTAATAAAATCCCCCCTATTGCAGGGCCCACCATGCGTGCGCCATTGAAAATCGTTGAGTTCAGGGCGATAGCATTCGGCAGATCTTTACGATCTCCAATCAAATGCATCATAAGGGACTGTCGTCCCAAAACGTCAAAGGAGTTAATGATCCCTTGTATAAGTCCCAATGCGGAAAGCCATAACACACTTTCCCACTTCAGATACACCACCAAAGTCAAAATACCCGCCTGAATCATGAGACCAATTTGGGTCATCAAAACCAATTTATACTTTTTGTGCTTATCAACAAAACTCCCAATAAATGGCGAAAGGATGAGCGAAGGCAATAAAGAGATGAACTGGACAAAACCAAGCCAGAATACAGAGCCCGTAATTTCATAGACCAACCAGCTAATAGCGATACGCTGCATCCATGTTCCCATCAGGGAAATTGCCTGTCCAATAACATGTAAACGAAAATTTCTATAATGGAGCGAACGAAAAACCTGCATACGTTAAAAATAATACTATAATAAAGTATAACAAAAAATTAGCCGAAGAGATTCTTTTTTTGCAAAGATTATGATGCAATAGGTGAAAATCGATGCTTCAATAGTGGAATATAATCGATAACTTTGTACTGTTATTTTCAACAATAGAATAATCAAATAATTATCATTCAACACAATACACAATGAAATTTTTTATTGACACAGCAAACCTAGAACAAATCAAAGAAGCTCAAGATTTAGGCGTATTAGACGGTGTAACGACCAATCCGAGTTTAATGGCTAAAGAAGGTATTAGCGGTGATGAAAACGTAATCAACCATTATAAAGCGATCTGTGCGATCGTTGATGGCGACGTAAGTGCAGAAGTTATTTCTACTACTTATGAGGAAATGATCAAAGAAGGAGAAGCGTTGGCAGCTCTTGATAATAAGATTGTTGTTAAAGTTCCTATGATCAAAGATGGCGTAAAAGCAATTAAATATTTCAGCAAAAAAGGCATTAAAACAAATTGTACATTAGTGTTCACAGCGGGTCAGGCGTTATTGGCTGCTAAAGCTGGTGCAACCTATGTATCTCCTTTCATTGGTCGTTTGGATGATATCTCTACAGATGGATTGGCGCTGATTGAAGATATCCGTTTGATCTACGATAACTACAACTATCCAACGCAAATATTAGCGGCTTCTGTACGTCACAGTGCGCACATTCTAGGATGTGCTAAAATTGGCGCTGATGTGATGACAGGTCCATTGTCGGCGATCCTTTCCCTACTGAAACACCCATTGACAGATAGCGGTTTGGCAACATTTTTAGCTGATCACGCTAAAGCTGCAGGAAAATAAGGCATCTATAGTTCCATATAGCGTTAAAACCGATAAGTAAGATGACACGAATCTTAAACTTATCGGTTTTCTTTATTTCATCAGATTCCGTATTTTTGTCTTATCAAAGCTTCAGCTGACTAGTGAAAAAGATTTAATTTTTGTTTCATCTAGGGAAGGGTAAAAGGGCAAAAGTGCGATGAATAAATTCGTCAGACAGTTTTTAAAACTTGTAAATGACCATAAATTTCTCTTAGTTTGTATCTGATCTAAGGCTTAACGAAGAAAATCCATGGAAGATTCCAACACTGTATATCCAGAAATTCTCAAACGAAATAGTTTAAAAGTTACCCAGCCACGGTTGAAGGTACTTGAAATTATCTCCCGTAAAGATTCGGCGATTTCTCAGCCGGAGCTGGAAAAATTACTGGGCAAGGATATTGACCGTGTTACATTATACCGCGTACTGGCCAGTTTTGAAGAGAAAGGGATTATCCATAAAATCTTTGACCTACATGGTACGGCCACTTATGCCATGTGCTCGACAAACTGTTCAGAACATGATCACCACGACCAACACGTACATTTTATTTGCCGGGTGTGCAATTCTGTGTACTGTCTGGAAGATATGACTTTACCGAAGGTATCTATCCCTGAAGGCTTTAGTCTCGAAGCCATAGCGGTTAATGCCCTTGGCGTGTGCAATCATTGCAAAAAATAAATCAGGCTATACGAATCAAAAACTATTTGTCGGTTCAAGTGTCTATACATCAGCTATCGGAAGATGCTCCGTTTAGCTCGTTATTGTCGTGCCAACTGCTGTTTTTTTTGTACCTTGTAGTAACATCGATCTTGCTATCCGACACTCTCATGCTGCGTTCCAAGGACTGGCTTTGCGCGATCCATTACCGCGCAGTCAGTTAGCGGAAAGCCGAAGGCTGTATAGGATCGATACAACTGAATAAATAATAATTAAGAAAAAAATTGGATGAAAACAAGAAAAGAAAATCCATATAAAGAGGTCTTGACACAACTGATCGTCGATATTTTCGAAAAATCAGATAACAAACCGCTCAACTATAAACAAGTATCTTCAAAATTGAACCTTACGGATAACGATTCCAAAGTCGCTATTGCCGATATCTTACATGATAATGTTAGAAATGGACTTTTTGTTGAGGTCGAGCGAGGCAAGTTTAATTTGAAGCAACTCAAAGTTTATGTCACAGGGAAGGTCGATATGACCGCCGATGGTTCTGCCTATGTCATTCCTGATGACGAATTTGAAAATGACATTTATATTGCCCCACGTAAGCTGAGGCAGGCGCTACACGGCGATATCGTTAAGGTACATACTTTTGAAAAACGAAAAGGCGGCCGTAAAAAAGAAGGTGAAGTGGTTGAAATCCTGCAAAGGGCCAAGACCGATTTTACGGGAACCATCAGTATCTCCAATAATTTTGCATTTTTCATTGCGGACGATCGCAAGATGTTGCACGACATCTTCATTCCCTTGGATAACCTGAATGGTGCTAAGGATAAAGAAAAAGTAGTGGTTTCGATTATTGACTGGCCGAGCGGAAGCAAAAACCCTGTGGGGACAGTAAAACACGTTTTGGGAACCAAAGGAGAAAACAATACCGAGATGAATGCGATTTTGGCCGACTTTGGTTTTCCATTGGAATTCCCGAAAAAAGTGGAAGCTGAAGCCAATAAGATTTCGGAAGAAATAAGCAACGAGGAAATTGCGAAAAGACGTGACTTTAGAAGCGTGACGACCTTTACCATTGACCCGGCAGATGCAAAAGATTTCGATGATGCAATTTCATTTCAGAAACTGGAGAATGGCAATTATGAAATTGGTGTTCATATTGCTGATGTTTCCCATTTTGTGGTGCCAGATACAGAATTAGATAAAGAAGCCTTCAGTCGCGGCACATCGGTTTATTTGGTGGACCGTGTTATTCCTATGCTTCCGGAGCGCCTTTCCAATGGTGTATGTTCCTTACGTCCGCATGAAGATAAGCTGTGTTTTTCAGCTGTTTTCGAACTGGATGAGAAAGCTAATGTACACGATCAATGGTTTGGGCGCACAGTGATTCACTCGGATAGACGGTTTAGCTATGAAGAGGCGCAGGAGGTGATCGAGACGAGATCGGGTGATTTCAACGAGGAGATTTTGAAACTAAATGAACTCGCTTATATCCTTCGGGAGCGGAAGTTTAAAAATGGAGCAATAGCCTTTGAAAGTGAAGAAGTAAAATTCACGTTGGATGAAAATGGCAAACCTACGGGGGTATACACCAAAGTCCGTAAAGATGCCCATAAACTGATTGAAGATTTTATGTTATTGGCCAATCGTAAGGTTGCTGAGTTTATCGGTAAACAAGGGCGCGGAAAAAACAAGCTTACGTTTGTTTACCGTTTTCACGATGTACCTAATCCAGAAACACTCACTACCTTCTCTCAATTTGCTGCGCGGTTTGGCCATAAATTGACCATCAAAACAGATAAGGAAACGGCAAAATCTTTGAATGCACTAATGACCAAGATCGAAGGTAGCAAAGAGCAGAATATGCTGACTTCATTGGCTGTGCGCTCGATGGCCAAAGCAATCTATACGACGAAGAAAACAAGCCACTATGGATTGGCATTCGATTATTATACACACTTCACCTCTCCTATCCGCCGCTATCCGGATGTGATGGTACACCGTCTTTTACAGTTCTACCTGGATGGCGGCACCAAGATTAATGCAGAGCATTATGAAAAGATGGCCGAACATTCTTCGCAAATGGAGAAAAAGGCAGCTGAGGCCGAGCGTGCATCAATCAAGTACAAACAAGCGGAATATTTGCAGGACCAGATTGGCACTGAATATACCGGTATTGTGTCGGGCGTGACCGAATGGGGTATGTATGTAGAGATTGAGGAGAACAAATGTGAAGGTATGGTGCGCTTGCGTGATATTACCGATGACTTTTACGTGCTTGACGAGAAAAACTATGCAATCATTGGACAACGGAAGAAAAAGAAATTTCAGTTGGGTGATGAGGTTCAGATCCGCGTAAAGAAAGTCGATCTGGATAAAAGGCAGATTGATTTTACGTTGTTGAGTTAATAAAAGAAGCCGCATCAATGGTTTTGATGCGGCTTTTTTTATTTAATATTGAAAACTAAGCACTGTAGGTGTAGTGTTTGGTAGAATCTCTTTGGTTTGATCGACAATTACTTTTCCACCTTGTTCAATTTTATAGACCAATGTGAATGGTTTTGAATAAGCAGCAGCAGAAATAGTAACAGTAGCAGCCAAATATGACGACGAACTTTCGAATATAGCCGTTTTGCCACCTGCAAAATATTCTTTGTTTAAGTCATATATAGACTGACCAGAAGTACCTGCTACACCATTTACTTTCCATAATGTTGGGTTTTGCCCATTTGAACCAATTACCTGTGCAGACATAGTGCTTCCGTCTTCTCCTGTATAACCTTGAGCTGTAACTGTAACTTTAAGAGCCCCTTTGTTCTCTGATGGTATAGTATTATCATCATCTTTCGAACATCCAACAAAAGCGAAGGTTACCAAAGCCAATACAACCGCATACATTAATTTCATTTTCATAACTTGAATACTTTATCTGTTTTTACTAAATAATTTTATCCGTGTTTATCAAATGCTTTGCCAAACAGCACGCAAAAAAATGCAGACTTAGCAATATACTTGGAAACAAGTAGAAAACTAATTTTTGACAAAACACTGTTATTAAGTGTAATACCAAGGGAAAACAGATCCGCAGCAGCTATTATTCCAAAATTATTGTTGATTCAGGATATACCAATTACTAGCATATGACTGTCTATATTTCAGGACAAAAGAGGTTCGCATAGGGATAGGAGAGCGTAATGACGAATTAGAGGTCCTATTTCGAAAAAATAATCTAATTATTATACAGTAACTATTTCATATTCAAAAGGGAATCAGTATCTTTGCGAACTTAAAATAATTTAGGTACAAAATTTATAAACAAAAACAGGTAAATGCCTACTATTCAACAATTAGTTAGAAAAGGTAGAGTAGCTCTGGTTGATAAGAGTAAGTCACCAGCGTTGGACTCATGTCCACAGCGAAGAGGTGTATGTACACGTGTATATACTACTACCCCTAAAAAACCAAACTCAGCAATGCGTAAAGTAGCTCGTGTACGTTTAACAAACGGTAAAGAGGTCAACGCTTACATCCCTGGAGAAGGTCACAACTTACAAGAGCACTCGATCGTTTTGATCCGTGGTGGTCGTGTTAAGGATTTACCAGGTGTGCGTTACCACATCATCCGTGGTGCATTAGATACTTCAGGTGTAGCAGGTCGTAACCAACGTCGTTCAAAATACGGAACTAAGCGTCCTAAACCAGGACAAGCAGCTGCAGCTCCAGCAAAAGGTAAAAAGAAATAATTAAACGGAGGAAAGAAAAATGAGAAAATCAAAACCGAAAAAGAGAATCATTTTACCTGATCCAAAGTTTAACGACGTTCAGGTAACACGTTTCGTAAACAATATGATGGTAGATGGTAAAAAATCCATCGCTTATTCTATTTTTTACGATGCAGTAGAATTAGTAGAACAAAAAACACAAGAAAGCGGTTTAGAAGCTTGGAAAAAAGCTTTAAACAACGTTATGCCTGCTGTTGAAGTNNAAACGTGGTGAAAAAACAATGTTCGAGAAATTAGCAGGAGAAATCATTTCAGCTTCTAAAGGTGAAGGTGCTGCTGTTAAGAAGAAAGAAGATACGCACAAAATGGCGGAAGCTAACAAAGCGTTCTCACACTTCAGATTCTAATTTTGAAGACATTCAAAAAAATATGATTACACCGACCTCCGATAAAAGAACAATCCTTTATCAAGGTCGGTGTACTTATTTAACATTACATTTAAACACATAAGGCCCTTGTATGGCCAGTTGCTTAAAAATATTATGGCAAGAGATTTAAAATTCACTAGAAATATCGGTATCGCTGCTCACATCGATGCTGGTAAAACTACAACAACTGAGCGTATCCTTTATTACTCAGGTGTAAACCACAAAATTGGTGAAGTTCACGAAGGTGCTTCAACAATGGACTGGATGGAGCAAGAAGCTGAGCGTGGTATCACAATTACTTCTGCTGCTACAACTGTATTCTGGAACTACCGTGGTAGCAAATACCAAGTAAACGTAATCGATACTCCAGGACACGTGGATTTCACGGTTGAAGTAAACCGTTCATTACGTGTATTAGACGGATTAGTATTCTTGTTCTCAGCTGTTGATGGTGTTGAGCCTCAATCTGAAACAAACTGGCGTTTAGCGGATGGTTATAAAGTACCTCGTATCGGTTTCGTTAACAAAATGGACCGTTCAGGAGCTGACTTCTTGAAAGTTGTAAAACAAGTTAAAGATATGTTAGGTTCTGATGCAGTTGCTTTGCAATTGCCTATCGGTGCGGAAGATAGTTTTAAAGGTGTAGTTGACTTAATCAACAACCGTGGTATCGTTTGGAATGAGCATGATAAAGGAATGACTTTCACTGAAGTTCCTATTCCTGATGATATGGTGGAAGAAGTTGCCGAATACCGTGAGAAATTATTAGAAGCTGTTGCTGGTTATGATGAGACTTTGATGGAGAAATTCTTCGAAGATCCAGATTCATTGACTGAGCGTGAGATCTTAAATGCGTTACGCGCTGCTGTATTGGATAACTCTATCGTTCCTATGGTTTGTGGTTCATCTTTCAAAAACAAAGGTGTTCAAACCATGTTGGATTTGGTGATGGAATTATTGCCTTCTCCTCTTGATGTAGAGGCTGTAAAAGGAACTAACCCTGATACAGGCGAAGAAATATTACGTAAACCATCTGTAAACGAACCATTCGCTGCTTTAGGTTTCAAAATCGCGACTGACCCATTTGTAGGTCGTTTATGTTTTATCCGTGCTTATTCTGGTAAGTTAGATGCAGGTTCTTATGTATTGAACACACGTTCAGGAAACAAAGAGCGTATCTCTCGTATCTTCCAGATGCACGCGAACAAACAAAACCCTATCCCTTTCATTGAGGCAGGTGATATCGGCGCTGTTGTAGGTTTCAAAGACATCAAAACTGGTGATACACTTTGTGACGAAAAAGCTCCTATCGTATTGGAGTCTATGACTTTCCCTGAGCCAGTAATTGGTTTGGCAATTGAGCCTAAAACTCAGGCTGACGTTGATAGATTAGGTATTGGTCTTGGTAAATTGGCTGAAGAGGATCCAACATTCGTTGTAAAAACTGATGAAGAAACTGGTCAAACAGTAATCTCTGGTATGGGAGAGCTCCACTTAGAGATCTTGATCGACCGTTTGAAACGTGAATTTAAAGTTGAGGTTAACCAAGGTGCTCCTCAAGTATCTTACAAAGAGTCTATCAATGGTACTACTGAGCACCGTGAAGTATTCAAAAAACAATCAGGTGGTCGTGGTAAATTCGCGGATATCAAAGTTGTTATCTCTCCAGCGGATGAAGATTTCGATTTAACAAAATCACCTCTTCAATTCGTT